>JAAYYJ010000069.1 GCA_012515455.1 Oligosphaeraceae bacterium | reverse complement strand
GCCATATCGAGCGCTGCCGCATCTTCTGCTACGTCCTGGATATGGCCGGCGTGGACGGCCGGGACCCGCTCCAGGATTTTGCCGCTCTCAAAGACGAGCTGGAGCATTATGAGCCGGGCCTGTCTGCCCGGCCAGGCATCATCCTGGCCAATAAAGTCGACCTCCCCGAAGCGGCGGAAAATATCCGCCGCCTGCGGGCAAGCAACCCCGGCCTGGAAATCTTCCCGGTCTGCGCCGAATTGGGCGAGAAGACGGCGGCGGTGATTGCGGCCCTGCGCACCTTGCTGAGCACGCTTCCGCCGGAAGATGAAGGCGCACTGCTGCGCATCCTGGCCCGCCGCCGGAAGTACGCGAGAGAGCAGCGCGACCAGGACAATGATTTTGATTTCTAAGCCCGGCACTGCACTGCTCCGCAGCGGGTGGTGAGAAATGCCGGGGTGGCGGGAAAAAGCAATCCATGAACTGGTTTCTGTTACTGACTCTGATTATGTTGCCCCTGGGGCTGCTGCTGCTCGGGCTCGCCCAGCGAGGAAAAGCCGCAGCCCTGAACCGCACTGCCCCCGCCCCCGCCCCGAACCTCCGGACCTTGCTGCTGTGGAAGCCCTGGCAGGAACTGCTGCTGGGCTTTATTTTCACATTTTCCGGACTGTATTTCGCCCGCCGGGTTGTGTCCGGGGCCAAAGCCTGGGAGCTGGCCTTAGCCACCGCTGCGCTGATCGCACTGTTCAGCGCCTGGGGAGCATACAGCCGTTTTCACAGTACCTGGAACACCGCAGAACTCCCGGCCGAGAGCAAACAGCGTCTCCTGCACTGGCACCGCTGTTTTTGCCTGGGGCTGGCGCTGCTGTGGCTGGGATTGCTCTCGATTTTCGCCTGGCAGCTGCAGGCCGCCTGACGGCTGGCCGGCAGCACGCAATTTTCAACCCTCAAGAGGAACAATCATGTACGTTGGCAGAATCGTAGCCATAGGGCGCAATCTGGCGGGACAGGGTGCCGCGCTGTACCGGGTCTCCTCCCGCTCTTTTCCCAACCGTCAGGCCGTAATGCTGGGGCAGGCCGTCGCCATCGTCCCCAAGCCGGGACACGAGAACGATATCCAGAAAAATCCCTACATCGCCTACAATTGCCTGCGTTTCGCCGGCAATTACGCCATCGTCAGCAATGGCTCCCAGACCGACCCCGTCAGCGAGAAGATCGCTGCCGGCATGCCCCCGCGCGACGCCCTGGCGTACGTGATGCTGTCTTTGGACTATGAACATGACAGCCTGAACACCCCGCGTATCACCGGCGTAATCAGCCCGGACGGCAGCCGCGGCTTCCTGGCCATTGTGCGCCAGGACGCACTGCTCATCCGCGAGTACTCGCTGCGGCCCGGGCAGGCATTCTACGTCTGCACCTACGAACGCAATGAACCAGGGCCGGAACAGCGCGAGGACGCGTTTGAGGCCAGTGACGCCGCGGCAGCCTGCACCTTCATCATGCAGAAAGGCGTCTTCGCGGATTTTGACAAGCCTGTCTCGGCGGCCTGTGCCGTCGCGGACCACCGGGGCGTCTTTAATACTGCAACTGCTTAACTTTAACCGGGAGAATGTGATTATGGATACCAGGATTGTAGCTAAACTGGCGGAAATTATGACCCAGCATCAGTTGACGGAGCTGGAAATCGCCCAGGAGAATTTTTCCGTCCGTCTCTGCCGTGGCCAGTCCCGCGAATTTATTGACCATGCGGTCCAGCAGAAGCTCCCGGCAGCGGTAGCAACTGAGGTCTCGGCGGTGGTCCCGGAGGTCAAAACCATCTGCATTACTGCTCCCATGCCCGGGACCTTCTACAGCGCCAGCGCCCCCGAGGCCGCCCCTTTCCTGAAAGAGGGCGACGATGTCAGCCTGGGCAAAGTCGTGTGCATAGTTGAGGCCATGAAGGTAATGAATGAAGTCAAGGCTGAAGTCTGCGGCAAGGTCAGCAAGATCCTGGTCCAGAATGGCACGCCGGTGGAATTCGGCCAGCCCCTGTTTGAGTTGATTGCACCCTGACAAAAGGCAAAGCGGCAGCATGAATATCTATTCTGATTTTGTGTTCCCGGAGGGTCGCACCAAAGCCCTGACCATGAGTTATGATGACGGTGTGGAGGAAGACCGTCGCCTGCTGGAAATTTTTAACCGGCACGGCATCAAAGGAACCTTCCATCTCAATTCGGGGCGGCAAGGCCCCGGAACCTTGGCCGAGGCCGGCGTGCTGTACCAGGGACACGAGGTCTCCTGCCATAGCAAGAACCATCCCACCCTGGATCGTATTCCCGATATCTGCATCCTGAACCAGATGCTGGAAGACCGCCTGGCGCTGGAGCACCTGGTCGGCTATCCGGTGCGCGGGATGTCCTATCCCAACGGCGGCTACAGTAGCGCCATCCTGCCCGTGCTGGCCAGTGCCGGGATTGTCTACTCCCGCACCACCGTCAGCACCGGCAAATACAGCCTGCCGGATAACTGGCTCACCTGGCACCCCACCTGCCACCACAACGACGACGTGCTGGCCCGGGGGGAGCGTTTCAAACAGATGCGCGGCGCCTTCAGCCTCTTTTATGTCTGGGGCCACAGCTATGAGTTCGCGCGCCAGAACAACTGGGAGCTGATTGAGGAATTCTGCCGGAGCATGTCCGCTGTGCCGGAAATCTGGTACGCGACCAATATCGAGATCTACGATTACGTCATGGCCGCCCGGCGACTGGAATTCTCGGCTGACGGCAGTCTGGTGCACAACCCCAATGCGCTGACGGTCTGGCTCAGGGTCGCCGGCAAGGGTGAAATCAAGGCGGTACCGTCCGGGCAGACCGTGTCGCTGGCCTGAAGGACTGCGGTATCAAGCTATAGCAAAGCGTCCGGGCGGGGCTCACAAACTCTCCAGTACCTCTGCGAATGTGCTGGCGAATCCGAACAGGAAAAAGAGCACCCCCCAGACCAGTCCCAGGAATCCCAGCACAATGCCCACGGTAGCCATAGTGTCGCCTTCCAGCCGCCCGTTGGAGTTCCTGATTTCGCCCTTGGCCAGGAAACCGAGCACTATGCCCAGGATGGAACCGACCTGACAGCACAACAGGCCGATGATGCTGCAGACCAGCGCCGCAGTGGCTTTGCCGCAAGTCTGGCGCGGGTAATAATTCTGTCCGGCCGCATCGTATGTTCCTGCGGGCTGGGATAATGACGCGGTCGGGGCCACCGGCGGCGGCACAGCTGCGGGGGTGCCTTGTCCGACGATGAAAGACTGCGAACATTGCGAGCATTGGACTGCCTTGCCGCAGTAGCTGTCATCGCTGTGCAGAACCGTCTTGCAGTGCGGACATTGGACAGTAATATTCATCAGCGTCCCTTTCTTTTTGCCAATATTGTGCGCCCGGTCAAAATCGCAGCCTGCGAATAATGTATACTATTGCAGGCAATTAGCAAATAGCGAGGGGCGATATTGGTCGGGACAAAAAAAAGCCGCAGGCGCAAAGCCTGCGGCGAAGTCTCAGCATGGGGTGACTGACCGGTCTCGAACCGGCGACCTTCTGGGCCACAACCAGACGCTCTGACCAACTGAGCTACAGCCACCATTAAGCAGGGAACTGTTATAATATGACTCCTGAATAGCAAAAAGCAAGCCCGGAGCCCAAAAACCGCCCAAGAAACCTCTCGCGGAGGGGGGGCTGTTTGTGCCGCCGAGCGCCCCCCACGGCGCCGCGTTCTCCGGCAGGAGAGGCGGGTCTCTCCGGCGCGCGAGCAGTGCGGCCGGTTCCCGCCCGCAATCGCAGTATTTTTCCTCCCCCCGCCCCGCCCCATCTTCCCCACCGGCTGAGCGGCAGCCAGACTGCACGATTGCCACAGACGGTTCGCGCGAAAAACTGTGAAAACACGAAAAAAGTTCCCTGCTGCAGTTGTCTTTACGGCAATCGCAATCATATTAATGGCAATTGTCGACAGTCCCTAAGATATTAACTTCAGGCAAGGAAAGATTATGCGTAAAATCAAGATTTTGGCTGGCCTCATCATTTTGTTCTGCGTAGCAATGCAACTGACTTCCTGTGTCAACAAAGTAGTCTCCTCCCATAACATCAGCAATGAGCGTTATCTGTTCGGCACCTACTCGGCGTTGCTCAGCAGCAACCTGTATGACACGGACAAGGCCATCCGGGCCACTGCCAAACGCGCCAAGTTCATTGAGGAAATGCGGCTCAACAAATACAACAACATCGTGTATGTGTATAAAGATATCTACGAGGCCAAGGTGAAATTCACCACCTGGGAGACAGAAGACAAACTGACCCGCATTGAAATCAAAATCGGCAAGACCGGCGACAAAGCCAGTTCCCAGGAGCTGCTGATTGCCATTGATGAGGAATTGCGGGCCAGCGGGATGTGAGCACCGCTTTTCCCGCCGCGCTGCAGGCACTCCCATGCTGAAGGCTTCTCTCCGACCGCACCACCCGGCCGCATCTCCAGCAGAATCATCCAGTACACCGCCGGAGCAAGACCTCCTGCTGGCGACCACCGGCCTGGGCAAAGATTATTATTCTGTACCAGTGCTGAGGGATATCAATTTCCAGCTCGGGCACGGTGAAATTGTCGGCCTGGTAGGGGAAAATGGTGCGGGGAAATCTACCCTGTGCAAATGTCTGAACGGCATGACCAGGCTCAGCCAGGGGAGTTTTGTTTTTGCCGGTCGGCGCTACCGCGGCATCAGCGTGATTCAGGCCCGGGCCGCCGGGATTGTCAGCATTCCCCAGGAAACCGACCTGATTGACGGTCTTTCCATTTACGAGAACATCTTCCTGGGGCGGGAGTTACGCCACTCATGGGGGTTGCTTGACCGCCCGGCCGTGCGGGCCCGGTCGGCCCAGGCTCTGCAGGACCTCGAGTGCCATCTTGACCCGGAGCGGCTGGCCGGAACCCTGAGCCTGGCGGAAAAACAGCAGGTCGAGATTGCCAAGGCCCTGGAGCAATCTTGCCGGCTGCTGATCATGGACGAGCCCACCACGGTCCTGAATGCCGGCGAGATCAAAAACCTGTTCCGCCTGATGCGCAAATTGCGAGCGCAGGGAACCAGTATCCTGTTCATTTCCCATAAGCTGCGTGAAGTCAAAGAAATCGCCGACAGCATCGCCATTTTGCGGGACGGTCGGCTGATCTGCCACCGCCCCGCCCAAGAACTCAGTGCCCAGGACATCGCCAGCCGCATGGTGGGGCGGGAATTCCGCCAGCTCTTCCCGCCAAAAAGACCCGCACCGGAAGACGCCGCCGAGGTCCTCCGCCTGCAGGAAATTTTTTCCGGCACCCGCGTCCGTGGTGTGTCGTTGTCTTTGCGCCCGGGTGAGATTCTCGGCCTGTGCGGGTTGCCCGGTTCCGGCCGGACCGAATTAGCCGAATGCCTGTACGGCAGCCGCAGAATCAGCGCCGGCGAATTCCGGCTCTGCGGTCTTCCCCGGCGCTTCCGGCATCCCCGGGAGGCGGTGGCGGCCGGCATCGCGTATTTACCGGAAGACCGGCAAGGCAGCGGCATCCTGGGTGATTTTTCCATGCGCAGCAACACCACCCTGGTGTCGCTGCCCAAATACTGCCATCCCTTCATCTCCGTCCGCGAGGAGAAAGACGCTGTGCGGCAGCACATTGTTTCTTTCGGCATCAAGCCCGCGGACAGCGAGTGTGTGCTGCGCCAGCTCAGCGGCGGCAACCAGCAGAAGGTTGCCATTGCCAAGGGACTGGACAGCAGCCCTTTGCTGTTTATCTTTGCTGAGCCCACCCGCGGCATCGATTTGCAGGCTCGCAGTGAGGTCTACAGTTTTATTCACCGACTGCTGGAGCAGGGCATTGCCTGCCTGCTGATCTCTTCCGACCTGGAAGAAGTAATCGGCCTTTGCCGCCGGGTGGCGGTGATGCGTGAAGGGCACCTGGAGGGGTTCCTGGAGAACGAGGCCGTCAGCGAAGAAAACATCATGTACCTGGCCACTGGCGTCGCCGCCCAGCCCACTGCCGCCGGGACCATGTCACAATCATGAACCAGATGCTCTCTTTTTATCTGAAAACTTACGGCTGCCAAATGAATGAGCGGGACTCCGAAGCCTTGTCCTGCCTCCTGCTCAGCCACGGGTACCGTGCGGCGCCCGACGAGGCCACTGCCGACATCATTATCCTGAACACCTGCAGCGTACGCGAGCAGGCGGAGCGCAAAGCCGTCGGCAAGATGGGACTGTTGAAGCGCCTGAAGCGTCAGAAACCCGGGCTGATCCTCGGTCTAGTCGGCTGCCTGGCCCAGCGCCGCGGAGAGGAGCTTTTTGCCGAACTGCCCCATCTCGATTTTGTGACCGGGACCGACCAGCTGCAGAGCATCCCCGGGACACTGGCCGCGCTGCAGCAGGAACGCCGCCATTTCGCCGCCTTGACCCAGGGACCGGAAATCGCGCCGGAGCTTGATTTGCATCAGCCGGGGCACTGGCTGGCTTATGTTTCCGTGATGCGGGGCTGCAATCAGTTCTGCACCTACTGCATCGTCCCGTACACCCGGGGGCGGGAGAAGAGCCGGCCGATTCCGGCCATCACCGCAGAAGTCGAGCGGCTGGTCGCCGACGGCTGCCGGGAGATACTGCTGCTGGGGCAAAATATCACCGCGTACATGGTGGCGGAAGCCCGCCAGGCCGGCACCTGGACGAAGGATTTCTCCGGCTTCGCCGACCTGCTGCTGGCGTTGCAGGACATCCGCGGGCTGGAGCGAATCCGCTTCACCTCCCCGCATGTGAGTTTTATGAACCGCAAATTCATTGAGACCGTCTGCTCCCTGCCCAAGGTCTGCAAGTCCTTCCACATCCCGGTGCAATCCGGCTGTGACCGCATTCTGAAATTGATGCACCGGAACTACAGTGCGGCAGAATACCGCCAACGGATCGCGGCCATCCGCGAGCTGGCCCCGCAGGCCACTTTCACCACCGATGTCATCGTCGGTTTCCCGGGTGAGACCCGCGAGGAATTCAATCTTACCCGCGAGCTGATGCTGGAGGTCGAATACGATATGGCCTACATCTTCCGCTACTCGCAACGGGAAGGGACCCGGGCAGCGGAAACCCTGACCGATGACGTCCCCGAGGCCGAAAAACATCTCCGCAATCAGCTGCTGCTGGATGATCTGGCCGCGGGGGTCAGCGCCCGCAACCGCCGTTTTCTGGGGCAAATCGTCGAGGTGCTGGTGGAGGGCGAGAGCAAGCGCAATCCCAGCCGCTGGACCGGCCGTACGGACCTGAACAAGGTCTGCCTGTTCCCGCCCCGGACCGAGGTGAAAGCGGGACAAATCCACCCAATGCTGGTCCAGCGCAGCACCGCGAACTCGTTGTTCGGGGAATTACAGATAAATTCACAAGGATAACCGGGATGCTGAAAACAATTTTGAGTTCTGCCGCCGCCGCAGTGGTCGCCGGGTCCTGTATCAGCGCTGTCGAGGAGGACAAGCTGGCCCGGGAGTTCAGTCTGTACCAGGTCTTCACCGACCACTGCGTCCTGCAGCGCGACCGGCCGATTAAAATCAGCGGCACCTGCCCGGCCCGGGAAGCGGTGATAGTGCGCCTGGCCGACAAAGTCAGCGTGGCCTTCGCTGACCAGCACAACGAATGGACCGCAGTGCTGCCGGCGCTGCCCGCCGGCGGGCCTTATACCCTGGAGGTACAGGGCGCCGAGGGCAAGACCATCCGCCTGCAGGATGTGCTGATAGGTGAAGTCTGGCTCTGCTCCGGACAATCGAATATGGCCATGCCGCTGTGGGGGGAACGGGTTTTCTTCCGCATCCCCGATGGTCGAGAAGAAGCCGCGCAGGCCAATTACAACAATATCCGCCTGTTCAACACCAACCTCTGTGCCGCTATCGCGCCCCAGGGACCGGTACAGGACATCGCCGGACCGGGCTGGGCGGTATGCAGTCCGGAGTCCGCTTTGCGCTTCAGCGCCGTGGGATATTTCTTCGGCAAGCAACTGGCCGAGGACCTGCAAGTGCCCATCGGACTGATTAATTGCAGCTGGGGGGGGACGCCTATCGAGAGCTGGATCAGCCGCCAGGGGTTTGTCGCGGCCGGAATGACCGCACGGCTGCAGGACATCGACGACTTGCTCCATAACCAGGGCCGCATCGCAACCCGGGAGCGCCAGGAACAGGAAGAATGGGAAAAAACCTTCCGGGAACTGGGCGGCAAGAAATCAGAACGGGCGGCAGAATACCACCATGAAGATTATGGTGATGATTCCTGGCAGGGGGTGCAATTGCCGCAGTCCCTGACCTTGAATGCACCGGGAGTGTACTGGTACCGCCGCAAGTTCATGATCCCCGCCGGCTGGCAGGGACTGGACCTGGAGGTCGGACTGGGGGCCATCGATGAGTGCGATTTTTCCTTCTTCAACGGCAAGCCGCTGGGGCAGACCGGTTCGGAGGAACCCCTGTACTACGAGAAACCCCGGGTCTACACGGTGCCGGCCAGCCGGGTCAAAGCCGGGCAGCTAAATACCATCGCGGTACAGCTGGTGAATTACAGCGGAGCCTTCGGCATGACCGGACCAGCCCAGGCGCTCTACATCCGGCCCCGCGGCGAAACAGGAACGCAGATAAGCCTGAGCGGCGAATGGAAATTCGCGGTGGAATTCACCGTGGTGCCTAATTCCTACTCCCCCCGGCCGGCCAAAACCGCCGATGCCTCCTCACCTAAATTCCCCACCACGCTATTCAATGCCATGATTTTCCCCTGGACGCGCTACCCGATCCGGGGCGCCATCTGGTACCAGGGCGAGTCCAATGCCGCCCAGCACCGGCAGTACCTTGCCTTGCAGCAGGCCCTGCTGCAAGACTGGCGGCGGCAGTGGCAGGACCCGGACCTCGCCTTCGTGCTGGTGCAGCTGGCGGCGTATCAGCAGGCCACCCCCACCGACCGCCTGCCCGATGATTTCTGGCAGCTGCGGGAGCCCGAGAACGATGACTGGTCATATCTGCGGGAGGCACAGGCCGCGCTGCTGCAAGAGCATCACACCGGCATGGCGGTCAGCATTGACATCGGCGACCATTCCGACATCCATCCCGCCAACAAAAGACCGCTGGGGCTGCGCCTGGCCCGGGAAGCGGAAAGAATCTGCTATGGCTATCAGCCGATTTCCGCCGGGCCGCTGTACCGGCGCCAGAAACGCGAGGGCGATAAAATCCGCATCTACTTCCACAATGCTGACAACGGCCTGAAGGTCCAGGGTGATAACTTGGGCAGTTTTGCGATTGCCGGAGCGGACGGGAAGTACTTCTGGGCGGAAGCAGTGGTTGAGCAGGACACGGTCCTGGTCTGGTCGCCTGCGGTGCCCGAGCCCCGTGCGGTCCGCTATGCCTGGGCCCGCTATCCCGGCAATGCCAATTTGTACAACCGCGAGGGATTCCCGGCCTCACCCTTCCGGACCGACAAATAACACCCCTGCGGGAGCGAACTTCTGCAACAGGAATACCCCAATATGTCATTATTAGCCTTGGATTTCGATGGTGTGATCTGCGACAGCGCAGCCGAGACCGCAGCCAGCGCCTGGCGCTGCGCCAGGCAGCTCTGGCCGGCAGATTTTCCTGAACCGGAAGCACCGGCAAAAGCAATCTCCGCCTTCTGCACCGTGCGACCCTTCCTGGAGACCGGATACCAGTCCATCCTGATGCTGAAAATGCTGCAGGAAAAGCTGCCCCAGGAGGCTTTTCAAAAGGACTTGGAGCACCATCTGGCACGCCTGATGCAGGAGACCGCCCTCGGCCCCGCAGAACTGAAGCGGCTCTTTGGCGACTGCCGCGACCAGTGGATTCAGCAGGACCTGACCGGCTGGCTGAACACGCACCGGTTCTATCCCGGAGTGATCGCAGCCTTGCAGCAGGCACTGTCCCGGAAAGAGGTGGTAATCCTCACCACCAAGCAGGAGCGCTTCGTGCTGCAGCTGCTCAGCGGACAGGGCGTGGACTGCCCGGCGGCACAGGTCTGGGGCCTGGAACGACAGCCGAAAAAAGAACTGGCCCTGCTGCAATTCCTCAACCAGGGCGCACAGGAGATTATTTTTGTGGAAGACCGCCTGCAGACCCTGGAACTGGTCGCCAGCATTCCTGCTCTGGACCGGGTGCGCCTCTGCTATGCTCCCTGGGGATACGGCACTCCAGCCGAGCTGACCCGGGCCCGGCAGTCCGACCGGGTCCGCCTGCTGACCCTGCCGGAATTCGTTTCTCTGCTGAACCAATAATTTTGTGTTGCTTATCTCGGCTGCCAGTTGGAGTCAATATTATGCACCTGAAAGTCTGTTTTTTTCTCGTCCTCGTCCTGCTGCTGGGCCCCGCTCGCCTGCCGCTCCGGGGACAGCCTGCGCCAGAGTCGGTCAAATATGTGTTTCTGTTTATCGGTGACGGGATGTCCACCCCGCAACGGGAGCTGGGCGAGCAATATGCCCTGGCCTGCACCGGGCAGGGCTTGAAGATGAACAACCTGCCGGTCAATACCCTGACCACCACCCGGTCCGCGAACCAGGAGGTCACCGACTCTGCTGCCAGCGGCACCGCGATTGCCTGCGGGCAGAAGACCAACAACCTGTCTCTGGGCGTCGACCCGGAGGGGAAGCCCCTGGATTCGATTGCCAAGCTCGCCCTGCGCCATGGGCGCCGGGTCGGTATTGTCTCCAGTGTGACTCTGAATCATGCCACCCCGGGAGCCTTCTATGCCACGGTTCCCAGCCGCAGTATGTACTATGAAATCGGACTGGACATGATCGAGTCCGGCTTCCACTACTTTGCCGGCGGCGGGCTGCAGGCGCACGACAACCAGGAATCACCCCGCTACCGCGGCAATCTCTACGAACTGGCGGCCCAGGCCGGCTATGTGGTCTGCAAAGAGGACGCTGCGGCTTTCCGGAGTCTGTCCCCTGACCCTGCCGCAAAGGTGATGGTCTTTGCTCAGGCCGGCGCGCTGCCTTACGAACTCACGGCCCCAAGCGGCGCACTCACTCTGCTGGACTTGACCCGCAAGGGCATTGAGCTGCTCGACAACCCCGGGGGATTCTTCCTGATGGTCGAGGGCGGGCTGATTGATTATGCCGCGCACGGCAACCAGACTGAGCTGATGCTGGGGGAAATGCTGGGGCTGGACAGGTGCATCAGCGCGGCCCTGGATTTCGCCCGCCAGCATCCCGAGGACACCCTCATCGTGGTGACCGGCGACCATGAGACCGGCGGCCTGACCTTGTCGGCATCGGCACAGCAGGACCAGTCCGAATGGCAAAAAGTCCGGGGGCAGCAGCAGCTCGCGGATGCCTTTGAGGCGAAAATCCGCCAGATCATCGCCCAGCCGGATACCACCCTGGATACTGTCCTGGCCCTGGTCGAGGCCGACTTCGGACTGCCGGGCGGATTGACCGCCGCTGAGCGCCAGCAGATCGAGCTCTCCTTCCAGCTGGAACGGCAGCGGGCCGAATACCAGCGCCAGAGCACCGCCCTGGAGCAGGATTTTGCGGCCCGGAAGCTCGGGCGGCCGAACGCAGAAATACCCCTCCTGGAACAGGAATTCAGCGCCGCGCAGGCGAAGTTGGCGGCCGAGCACAAAAAACTGCTGCAGAAATTCCCGCGCCTGTCTCTGACCCGGCAGGTGACGGTTATCTGCAACCAACGGCGGGGAATTTCCTGGAAAACCGGCGGTCACAGCAGCTTGCCGGTCCAGACCAGCGCCAGCGGCAAACACTCCGAACGGTTTCGGGAAGCAACGGACAACTGCTGCATAGCCCGCATTCTCACTAGTCTGCTGCAGTGAGGACAACAATGCCGCAGCCGGCCGGGGGGTGGCCCGGCAGTGCAGCTGAACGGCAATGCGGCACAAGACTGAGACTGCGGTTCCCCTGGCCTCGGCCTTGGCGACTGTCTCTTCCAGCGCAGGCGGTTCCCAGCCAGGCTGAATCTTGCCGCAGTTGAACCCGCAGGCGGCGGTTTTTTCCCCCGGCAGCTTGATTTTTACTTCTTTTTGTGTATCTTTAACAACGCACAGCCGCGGTACTGCAGAATCAGCGAGCGGGCACTCTGCCGGATTGCCCGGCAGTCGGCGGTGCGCCGCAGCAGGACTTATTAATCCCCCGATTCATCTGCCTGAAAACGGAGAAAAAATGCCACATACACGACAGTTTTTTTACGCCCTTGCCCTGACGGTTTGCGCGGGGTTCTCTCTCCTGGCACAGAATGCAGCCGACGGCAGTACCGGCGCCAGCGCCGCCGGTGCCGCCCCGGAGCCCGTGTTCGCTCCCGATGGCAGCACGGTGCAACTGGGCGAATGGACTGCCCGCAATCTCTGGCTCCGACGCGGCACCGGCGTGTCGAGCAAAGACAGCGATTTCTGGCGCCATTTTATGCATGGTCTCCGCGACGACAAAGGAATACCTGTCGCCTGGCCGCAGTTGTTTAACAGCCCCGACGAGGCGCAAAAATGGCTGGCGGGAGAAGCAGCCAGACTGCAGTGCCCCAACATCAAGACCTCGAATTTCCCGGTCCTGCTCCTGGATGGCCCGCACACCCTGGTTCTGCCCAAGCCCGTCCTGCCCCTGAGCAGCCTGTCCGCCCTGAAGGGCCGGAACCTGCGTTTTTATCTCTGGCTGAAGGGTGAGAATTGCGGCACGGGCAGTCTCTGGGACAACGCCCCGACCGTGGTATTCAGTCTGAAGGATGGTTTGGACAACCTGATCAGCACTACCGAGAGCCTGTTCAAGACCCGCGGCACTTTCCCCTGGTTCTGCTATTACATCGAAGTTCCCATTCCCGGCGCCCTGAATACCACCCCGCCGGCAGAAGAGGCTGAGAATGCCGACCAGAGTGCTTTGTTAACCTTCAATCAGGGGAACGGTTTCCTGAGCAGCCTCTTCGGCAATGAGCTGGTTCCGCCCGAGACCCTCCCCTCCGGCGGCGGACTGTATCTGACCCTGAAGAACCGGGGCGGCGGCAAAGCATTCTTCAGCACTCTCTCCTGGGAAAACCTCGGCGCGCCCAAAGACCCCCCGCGCAGCAGCTGGACTGATGCCGTGAGCGGCAGCCGCGCCCCGAACCCCGATTACGATGAATTACCCATGCATATTTTCTTCGGCTTGGACCCCGACAAACCCTGGAATTTCCTGCACGGCAACCACGCCACACCAGATATCACCAGCATTGAGGGCCTGAAAAAATATCTCTCTTCGACCAGCCACGACTGGTTCCACTGCCTGTACGGGGTGGCCAACCTCGGCTATATCCATGAAACCGGAACCATCCTGAAGCAATGCCGTGAATTCGAGGCGGGCTGGACCGAAGTGCTGCTGGATCACCTGCTGCGCTGGCAGGACCTGCGCACCGGCCTCTGGGGCATTGGCGGGACCCCGAATTTGCTGATCAGCCAGGCCGTAGTCGAGAAATGCTTCTCGCCCGCAGGGCTGCGCCGTTCTGATCAGCCGTTGCGCGAGACCTCCTGGCTGGCAGTGCGCAACACCGCCTTGCCGAATCCCGAACTGCTGGTGGAGAGCATCCTGTCCTGTCGCGTCCAGGATGCGGCCGGCCGGCCGCGGGGCTGGAACCGCTTTGCTTTCCAGGACCAGAAACTGGGGCAGGAGCAGCGCTACAGCCTCAGCGACTTGGGCTCGACCTGCGCTGCAGTACAGCTCCTGGCGCAAATCGGCGCGCAGCAGGGCAGCCCGGCCTTGCAGAAGACTATCCAGAGTGCACTGTACGATACCTGGGAATTCGTATTACAGAATTTCTTCAGCCAGGAATACCTCTGGCGGCAGACTGACATCTCCTGGGCCGTTACCACGCCGGCGTATATGCTCAAGCTGCTGAATGCCCTGCCCTGGCTGGAACAACGCAGCGACCATACCCTGCCTAAGCCCAAATGTTCTGTCCAGGAGCAGCCGGGAGAAAAAATTCGCGTGACCTGGGAGGGTCAGAAGAACCGCTATGCCTCGTTGCGGGTCTATGCGGCGCCAGCTGCACTCGGCCAGGGCGAAATCAGCGAAAAGCACGTGGTGGCGATCTTAAACCGGAACAGCAGCAGCCAGTTCACCACTGACCCGCTGCTGCTGATGGGGAAAATCCTGGCCGCGGCGGGAAATCGCTGGGGCATCACTGCTGCCAGTGAAGGGGCGGATTACATCGCGGCAAAAATGGCCCTGCTGCCGCGCAATTTGACCGTGGGAGACGGTGGCAATGAGCTGATTTTCCCCATCCCGGGGTCGGGCGCTGCCGAGGGCGCTGATGCTCAGGCCGCCGCTGATACAGGCCCGCTGAAATATTATGTGACGGCGGTAACACCTTATAACGTGATGGCCGGGTTAACGGAAATTACGCTTAGCGAAGGCGCGCCATAACCCATCAGCGCGAGAGCGCCGGGACTTCAGATCAGGGCCAGCTTAGGCCGGCGGCAGTGCCGCCAGGGCCTGCTCCAGGTTCGGGTAATACATCCTGCCGCCCGGGATCTCGTCCCAGCCGGCCCGTTTAACCACATCCCTGACGGCCGCCTTCATTCCGGCGCAGGCGAATTGCACCCCGGCGGCGGCACAGTTTTCCATCAAGTCAGACAGCATCGACACTGCCACACCATCGATATCATTGACTCCCGACATATCCAACAGCACCCAGCGTACCGCGGGCCGCTGAGCCAGCTGGGCCCGAATCCAATCTTCCACGAATCCGGCATTGGCGAAATATAGGCTGGCTTCACAGCGCAGTATCAGCAGCCAGGGCCGGGTGGCCGCATCCGGATAGCGCCGGAGGTCGCGGAATTCATGCTCTCCTACTCGCCCCAGGACTGACATCCGCGGCCGGGCGCTGCGCAGGATGAACAGCAACAGCGAGAATGCTATCCCGGCCAGCAGCCCCTTGTCCATCCCGAATACCAGTGTAATCAAGAAGGTAAGCACAAAGGTCCAGCCGTCCGCCGGTTTGACTTTAAACAGTTGCCGCGCTTCCTTGAAATCAATCAGGCCGATGACCGCCACCATAATAATTGCCGCCAGGACTGCATTGGGCAGGTGGGTAAACACCGGTGTCAGGACGAGCAGGGTGAGCAGTACCAGTGCGGCGGTAAAAACCGCGGCCAGGGGTGTCCGGGCGCCGGCCTGATAGTTCACCGCCGTGCGGGAAAAACCGCCGGTGACCGGATAGCCGGAAAACAGCCCTCCGGCGACATTGGCCAGTCCCAGTCCGAGCATCTCCCGGTTGGCGTCGATGCGGTATTTCTCCCGGGTAGCAATCCATTTTGCCACTGCCACGGACTCCATAATACCAATAAAGACAATCATCAAAGCAGAGGGCAGCAGCTGCCGGATGCGGTCTCCGGAAATATCGGGCCAGCGCCAGGCTGGCAGGCCACCGGGGACCACCCCGACCGAACGCACGCCGTGTTCTTCCAGATTAAAGCCCCAGACCAGCAGTATGGCTGCCACAATGACCGGCAAGGTGACCGGGAATCGCCAGCGCTTGCAGCGAGCCAGAAGCAGCATCGCACCTGCGCCCAAACCGATCGCCAGGGTCGGCAAATGCGTATCCGCGCTATTCCGCAGCACCTCCAGAGCCAAGGCCAGGGCTGAATGTCCTCCGGAGAGCCTGATTCGCAGCAGGTGCTGACATTGACTGATAGCAATCATGATCGCACCCGCGGCGGTAAAGCCGCTGACCACCGCATGAGAGACAAAATTTAGCAGAAATCCTGCGCGGCACAGCCCGAGGGCGATCTGTATCCCTCCGACCAGCAATGCCAGCACCGCCGCCAGTCCCGCTACCATCGCCGCATCTGCACCGGCGCTGATTTGTCCAGCATAGGCATCTGCGACCAGCAATGACACAATCGCGACCGGTCCGACCGCGAGTTGCCGCGAGGTACCCAGCAGGGCATAGGCCAGCAATGGCACGGTCGCAGCATACAGGCCATATACCGGCGGCAGCCCGGCCAGCATTGCGTAGGCCATCGCCTGCGGCACCAGCATCACCGCCACCACCAGCCCGGCGAGGCTGTCTCCCCGGAGATCTTGGCGACTGTATGTCCGCAACCATGGCCACAGTGCAAAAAGCTGCTCTTTCATAGATGTTCTCCATCCTCGGGCCCGGGACGCGGGCAGAATTCGCCTCCGCTATCCAGCACAAAGCAGGCGAGGCGCGGATTGGATAATTCCGCGTCTCGCCTATCTGGTCCTATGTTCAGCCATTGATTTCCTCAGCGGTCCTGCTGGGCCGCTTGCCAGGCTGTCATGCCGCCGATCAGGCTGAATACTTTCTCGTATCCTAAAGATTTCAGGATGCTGCCGGCGATATTGGCCCGGTAGCCGGAACCGCAGACGACGGTGATGTGCCGATTCTTGTCCAATTCAAAATCACCCGCGATGATTTTCCCGATAGGGATATGTAATGCGTTTTCGATATGGCCGTCATCCCATTCGCCCTGTGAGCGCACATCCACCGCCAGGTGATCGGGGTATTTATCAAACACATACTTCAGGCTGTCGGGAGTAAGCTGGGGCAGATGATCCAGCGACTTGGCCTGAGCCGCCCAGCTGCTGATGCCATCACCGAGATAACCAATCAGACGGTCATAGCCGGCCCGCCGGTAGATATACGCGGCCTCTTCAGCTCTGGCAGGGGTATCCGCCACGATGATGATTTCCGTTTCAGCCGGCATTACCATCCCCAGCCAGTTCACCGAGGAAGGCGTCAAGCCGATATTCACGGCACCATGAATATATGCCGCGCCAAATGCACTCGGCACCCGGGTGTCGACAATTTTCGCACCCCGGGCCAGTGCTTCCTCGACCTGCTGCACGGTAAGCAGGTTGAAGGGCGCGGCCTCGGCCAGTTGCGCTGGACCGCGGCGGTTCTTGTCGACCATGACCGCGAAGTTATCCGGCCGGACCTGAAATCCGGTGGTCATTATCTCGTGGAACTGCTCGTAAGGCATATTGTTCAGTAGCGGGTTGTTGCGGCGCTCAAAACCCAGAGTGGTCACCGGTTTGGGACTCATACCGCGACCGCACAGAGAGCCCTCGCCATGCGCCGGATAGACTTCCACCCAGTCGGGAAAACGGGCCAGCTTCACGTACAGGCTGTCATAGAGGTTCTTGACCTGCGCTTCCAGCAAATCATCGCCGGCCAGGTCCGGACGGCCGATATCACCGACAAACAGCAGGTCGCCAGTAAGAAGCGCAAAGACATCTTCTGAGCGGCCGTGATCGGTAACCGCGAAGCTCACTGAATTCGGGGTATGCCCGAAGGTTTCAATCACCTCCAGCTCCGCAGCCCCGAAGCGGAAATGATCCCCCTGATGCAGATCCTGATGCGGGTACGCGGCCTCCACCCCGGGATGCACATAGATGGCCGCACCGGTACTGGCTGCCAACTCGGCGCTGCCGGTGATATGATCGGCATGCAGATGGGTGTCAAAAATGTGGGTAATCCTCACACCGTTCTGCTGCGCCGCCTGCAGATAGCGTTCGATGTGCCGTTCGGGATCGACAACACAGGCAGTGCCGGCCGCTGGACAGCCTATAAGATAGGAAAAACACCCCAGCCCTGTCACTTTGAATTGTTCAAATAACATATTCTGTCCTCCTGGTAAAAAAACACCAGCGGCAAGTTGCCGGATGGAACCGGTCAAACAAAAAACACCGCCCATCTACAAATGAGCAAAGGCGGGCGACAAACTCTGCTCCCCGGGCCATCAAGCCCAGAGGCGCAGAGACCAACAAGGCGATCAGACTGCCGATAATGGCTAGTCCTGTTTCTTGTAGCAGAACCACCAGTCGAACGATTCGTACTCTTGACGGCGCTTCGCCGCAGTATCCATATCTGCTGGCGGCGGAACAATGACCTTGTCCGTGATCAGCTCGTTGTAGGGCCAGCCGGCCGGAATGGCCACATCGTTTTTGTCTGATACCTGCAGGGCCTTGACCGCGCGGACAACCTCATCGATGTTGCGGCCAATTTCCTGCGGATAGTACATAATCAGACGGATGATGCCTTCCGGGTCTACCACAAAAACCGCCCGCACTGTGTTGGTGCCCATGCCGGGATGCAGCATCCCCAGCTTCATGGCCACCGCATCATTGGCGGCTACAACCGGGAACTCGATGTCGATCTTAAGCTCGCTCTTGATCCACTCAATCCATTTGATGTGCGAAAAAATCTGGTCGACAGACATCCCGACCAGCTTGCACCCCAGGTCTTTGAACTGATCATAACGCTTCTGGAACGCGACAAACTCGGTCGTGCAGACCGGGGTGAAATCGGCCGGATGGCTGAACAGCACAAACCAGCTCCCTTTCAAGTCACCGGGGATGTTCATCGGTCCATGTGTGGTTTTGACCGACAACTCAGGAAACTTGTCACCCAATAACGGCATGCTGATCTTTGAATCTTCCATTTTTCTCTCCTTGTACTAGTACCTTGAGATCCGGAACCGGCCACAAGACGCAGTTCCCCTAAACACCGATACAATTTATTGCAAATTTACAACCCACAGCAAGGCAGGGTTATGTTATTTCTAGATACGACACAATTACCAGGCGGGAGTTCCCACATCATCTTGTATGCTGCCTCCGGCAGATTCCGGCAGAACTGCCGGCCGGGAGATTGCTACTCCAGTTGAGGGCAGCGGAGACTAGCTTACACCCAATGACCTTCTACGTCCGCATTGGCGGCAATTTCCAGCTTCCCTTCCTGGAACAGCCGGATGACTTCATGCCCTGTACCCGCCTTGGTCAGATAAATCTTAACTCCGGCTTCGCTCAGGACGCGAAAGGCCTTCGGGCCACAATGACCGGTAATGACCACGTCTGCGCCCTGTTCAACCACTCTCATCGCCGACTGGATGCCGGCACCCTGAGCAGCATTGAGATTCTGCTTGTTGTCAACAGCCGTAACTGCGCCAGTTTCGGAGTCCCAGAGCAGGAACTTTGCGGCCCGGCCAAAACGAGTATCGACAGCCGTATCGAGCGAATCACCTTGACTGGTTAATGCTACTTTCATTTTCAACTCCTGAATGGTGTTTCTGGGAACAGTAGTGCCGGCACTGACAACGGCAGCCCGGCATCAGGTGACATTCCCGCAGCTGCCTGCAGGACTGCAGGTCAAACAGTACTTCACGCCATTGTCCAGTGGCAAAAGACTGCAGCTGTATGCCATGCTGAACCACTAGTTCCGCAGTCTCATTGGCTATCGCACCACACAGCAGAACCTCTACCCCATGCGCAGATAAAAAAACGATCTTCCCATCCGCTAAAACCGGCAAGGACAACGCGAGCTCAGACTGAATCACTCCGCCGGCACAATCTACCAGCATGACTATACCTGCAGCCTCAAACAGCGGCGAAATCCGACCACTCTCATTAATGATGGTGACTGCAATGCGCATCTGATGCTGTCCCAAATTCGTAATGCTTAACAAATTTATAGCAGGAAGCATGCCAAGGGTAAAATAAACGCAAGTGCTTAAGGAAAATGGCGATAGAACTTTACTGCCACAGGGATAGTGTGGCATTATTGCAAAACTTCGGGTTAACAACTGCATTTCTGCTATAGTATCAGTGCTATAGCAGGTGTTATGCGGTCACTCCCTTGAGCAGGGCGGCGGTTATATCTTTTTACCCGCGGGCGGGGTCTTTTTCCTGCCGTCGGGCAAGTTGGGAGCGAGGTTCAGTTTTTTCAGTTTGCGGTAGAAGGTAGTAGGATGGACGGCAAGTATTTCCGCGGCCTTGCGGCGGTTGCCGCCGGCCTGGGCCAAGGCGGCGATCAGGGCTTTTTTTTCCGACATCCGTACTGCCGCGCTGATCGTTCCCGGGTCCAGACAGGCGTCGGGCGTTTCCGTTTCTGCCAATTCTGCGGGCAGATCTCCCGGCTCGATGTACATGCCATTGCAGAATACCATTGAGCGCTCGATGGTATTTTCCAGCTGCCGGATGTTTCCCGGCCAGGAATATGTCGACAAGATGCGCAATGCTCTCTGATTGACCCCAGAGACCTGTTTATGCATCGACAGGTTGAAGCGTCGGACAAACGTTTCAATTAGAAAGGGTATGTCTTCACGCCGTCGGCGCAGGGGCGGCAATTCCAGCTGGATGACATTGATGCGATAGAACAGATCCTGCCGGAAGACGCCCTCCTGTACCAGCTGCTGCAAGTCCCGGTGAGTGGCGGCGATAATGCGGGCATTGGTGCTGACGCTTTCCACCGCCCCCAGCGGCTCATAGCTACGCTCCTGCAGCACCCGCAGCAGCCGTACCTGCATTGCGGGTGAAATTTCGCCGATCTCATCCAGCATCAGGGTACCGCCCCCAGCCAGCGCGAACCGGCCAGGTTTATCACGCTCTGCTCCGGTGAATGCACCTTTCCGGTAACCGAACAGCTCCGATTCCAGCAAGGTATCCGGGAAAGCCCCGCAGTTTATGGCCACGAAGGGCTGGTCCCGGCGTTGGCTATGCGCATGGATGGTCCTGGCCAGAAGCTCCTTGCCGGTGCCGGTCTCGCCGCTGATCAATACCGTTGACCCGGATTCAGACACCGCCTCCAGCTGGGAAAAGATACGCTGCATTGACGGGCTGTGGCTGGAGAAGTCGCCCATTCGCCGGGTATTGTTGACCTCCAGGCGCAGCTCTTCCAGGTCACTGAGGTCCCGGAAGGTCTCGGCACCACCGACTATCCGGCCAGACGGATCGCGTAGGACTGCAGTGGAGATGCTGACTGGCACGCGCCGGCCGTCATTATTGATAATAAAGCAGCTCAAGTCGGTGATCGGCCGGCCTTTTTCCAAGGTCTGCCGCAACGCGCAGGCGCCTTCGCATAGATTGGAGCGGAAGACCTCGCAGCACAGGCGCCCGAGAGCGTCATCCCGTCGGACTTGGATCATCTCCTCGGCCGAGCGGTTCAGGTAGGTGATGCGGAACTCCAGATCGACTGTAAAGACCCCGTCGGAAATGCTCTCCAGAATGGAATGCTCAGCATTCATAAATTTCTCCGGAACGCGCCAGTCTGACCGGATAGTGCAGATGCTCCTGGAAGTATTCGATGGCGGCAGCCCCGGTACAATGACCAAGAATCAGCTCCTGCAGATCAAGTTTCTGCAGGTATTCGACGGTCCGGCGCAAACGCTCCGGGGAAGCATGCAGAAGATGCAGTCCGCCAATGACGGTCCTGATCCTGATCTGCGGCGCACAGCGGCGGCAGTACTCCAGGGTGTTGATGATACCGCTGTGACAGCAGCCCTGGACCAAAGTGCCGTCACCCAACAGCAGGGCCTGCTCGTCAGACAGAAAATCCTGTTCCGGACCGGACTCTGAGAGAAAAAACGGCCCGCCGCAGTCCTCGCCCGATATACGTGGAATCGGACCGGTGAGAAAGACCTGCGGGAGAATTTCCTGGAAAGTTGCGATTTCCTGCAACCTGGCTGGGTTTCCCAGGGCCTGGCGGCTTGCGACCGGCATAGTGAGCTCATACGGCTTCTGTCCGGGATGACGGCTGTAGCGCCGGCAGGTCAATCCCGGGGCGGCATAAATCTGCAGTTCGGGTTCAACCGCAGCCAATGCAGCCAGACCACCCGTATGGTCAAAATGTCCGTGGCTGAAAATGACCCTGCGCAAGCTCCCGGCTGGGATGCCCAGGGCTGCCAGATTAGGCAGCAGAGCCGCCCCGGCGCCCGTGTCAAACAAGAACCTGCCTGCGGCGCAATCCACGACCAGGGCAAAACCATGCTCAACGGCTAAATCCCTGGCGGTAAGATTGTCAACCACGATGGTGAATTTGCTCATTTTTACCCGCCTTCGTCCCGGTAATCAACGCAACTGCCACTGCCGTTCTGCTTGAGTAGCACAGACAATGCTCTGATTACTATAATGCCGGGGTGAATTTTGAACCATCAAAAGAGACAAAAAAAAGGTGCATCGACAGATTTAGGGGCTGATTTTCCCCTGCCGAAACTAGATTGTCTCGGCCTTCGCATTGTAGAGAACCTTCTCTTGCTTTCGGCATCCTACCGTCTTTGCATTGCTCTTTCCCTAGTGCTGTAGGCACTTAAACATGCTTAACCACATGCTTTTAGCCTGGGGTAGGAGGTCCACCAAACCAGGTGCCTCGCAGAGGCATTACAGCTCTCCATTCCGGCAGTGTTGCGCCGGATGTGCAAGGGTTTTATACCCCGTGCCTGGGGTTTATGCTCCTAAGGCGCAGAGACATCAGAGAGATACAGAATCCGGTTGCGATTGTACCCAGCGATTTTACCTGCAAAATGCATATCCTCGGCATGCAGTGGTTTGTATTTTGATTCAGCTGATTACTTCTACTAATTTCAAGGAGAAACTTAAGATTTACGGTCACACTTAAGACCCCTTCCACTACCATTTGCACTCAAATACTCCGTAAATTCAGCCCCTAAATCTGTCGAAGACCCCCAAAAAATCGGTATAGTCAATATTTATGGTATTGCCAGCAGTATTGCGCAATAGTGTGATCAGCCCGGGAGTGCTTATCATTGGCTGGTAAAAGTGTCAATGACAACTCAATTTGGCGCCAAATTTGGCTTGCAGTGGTACCACCTGCACCGGTTGATTATTTTGGGTCTGAATCAGGATTTCATAGAGAAAAATCCGCTTCCTCGGGTGCTTCAATGTGGAGTCCCGCGCTAATCAAAAATGGCGCCGATTTTGATTGTCATCCACAGTAAAAGAAGGGAAACTCAATGTAACCACCCCGGGATTGCTTGTCATTGGCTGGTAAAAGGGTGGAAATTCAAAGATTTTTTAGGTAAATGCATTTTCGCGCTAGTCAGGACCGCCGCAAGGGGCTATCTTTTCCCGGCGCCATTTAGGTGGGCTCCAAGCCCACCCTACCGAGGGGGGCCTCCGGCCCTATTTTGACGCGCGCGAGAGATGGCAATTGACAGGGCGTGGCATGAATAGCTGGAACCCACCAGGAGGACGCACGCCAGGGCGATGGCAATGGGATGGGATGGGCGTGGCATGAATAGCTGGAACCCACCAGGAGGACGCACGCCAGGGCTATGGCAATGGATGGGCGTGGCATGAATAGCAGGAACCACCAGGACGCACGCCAGGGCGATGGCAATGGATGGGCGTGACATGAATAGCAGGAACCACCAGGACGCACGCCAGGGCTATGGTGATGCATCAGGCCCGCTTCAACGGCCTTCTCCGCTAAATGCTTTACACCGGCACGATGGTGCAACGGGAACGGCAGATTCGGCAATGCCTGTAACAGGCCGGGGCTGGGCAGGAACCGCGTCCTGCCGGCCGGCACGTATCACGCTGGTGGTAGTTGGCAGCCGGCCACTGACACGGTCTTATCAGCCTGAGTGAGTGGCGAACTGTTCCGGGTTTCGGGTTTGCAGCACCACGCGACAGCCGGGTTCAGAGATGGAGGAATTTGCGCGCGTTCTCACTGGCGACTTTCTGAAAGACCTCTTCGCTGATTTTACCCTTAGACCGCCAGTCAAGCAGCAGCTCATGGGTACGGAAAGGCATGCCGACGCAACAGAAGTCGGTGCCGAAAAACAGCCGGTCCTGAAATTCAGTCAGGAATTTCGGGCCATAATCGTGATCACGGTTCAAGGCACAGTAGGCATCCGAGAGTTCGCCGTAGAAATTCCCATACCGCCGCAGCAGTTTCTGCAGCACACCCTCCTGCTGGATGGGACCGAGGGGGGGAATCCATCCCACCTGCTCGCCGGCGGGTGTGAAGGTCGTTTTCCGGCGGGCGGGAGTCTCCAGCGGGGATATTTCGGACCAGATGGTGGGCCCGTGGCCGATAAAATCAAGCTTCGGGAACCGCTGCAGGGAATGCTCGAACTGGGGCAGACCGGGCTCATCATAGAGGCCGAAATCGCCGCCTACCCGGTCAGAGCCATCGCAGGTCACCGGCAATCCCACCGCTTCGGCATGTTTGAACAAGTTCTGGACTAAAGGATCGCCAACCGGGAGGTTCAGCATGATTTCGCCCACCCCCTTGCAGCCTTTGTCCTTGTAATAGCGCAGCAGGCGGTCCAGCGGAGCATCCCAGGAATTCGTCAGTGCCCGGGGGTCGATATTGCAGAACGGGATAAAGCGGTCGGGATATTTCTCCACCATTTCCAGGATATCCTCGTTGGCCTGCGGCAGGTAGATTTCCGGGCTGACCACCGGCAGCAGGCAGCCACGCTCAATGCCGGCAGCGTCATAGCGTGCCAATATCTGCTCGGCAGTGGGGAACTGGGTCACAAACGGCACCGGGATCCGGTACGCATGCGCATGAATGTCAATAAACATCTTGCCTCTCTGTATAAAGATGCATAAAACCAGCAGCCCGGGAGCTTATTTCTGCCGCTGCCGGCGATGCACGGCGGCCTGCAGCAGCCGGCTGATAATTTCCGGATAAGTGACCCCGGCCACCTGCAGCAATTGCGGATAGAGACTGATTTTAGTAAAGCCGGGCAGGGTATTAATCTCATTCACCACCCAGCGTCCGTCGGGAGGCAGGAAAAAATCGACCCTGGCTAACCCGTCACAGTCCATCGCCCGGAAGGCCCGCATGGCCAGGGCGCAGACCTCAGCCACACCTTCCGGCGGCAAATCCGCCGGGACGCACAACTGCGCACCGTCAGCCAGAATATACTTCGCCTCATACGAATAAAACTCAGCATGCGGAATGACTTCGCCCGGCGGAGGACAGAAAATCTCCTCGCCGTCAGCCAGCACTGCGCATTCTATCTCCCGGCCCCGGATCGCTTCCTCCACCAGTACTTTGTCATCATAACTAAAGGCCAGCTCCACCGCCGCCGCCAACTGCCCGGCCGTCTTGACCTTGCTGATGCCGACCGAGGAACCCGTGCAGGCCGGCTTGACAAACAGCGGCAGGCCCAGGTCTGCCAGGCAGGCCGACAGCTCAGCCGCAGACGGCTGGTGCCGCAGGATTTTGGCCCGGGCTGTACGCAGACCGCTGGCCTGCAGGATGATCTTCGTGACCGACTTGTCCATGCAGTTGGCAGAACTCATCTGGTCACAGCCGACGTAAGGCAGACCCAGCATCTGAAACAGCCCCTGGATGGTTCCGTCTTCGCCATTGGCACCGTGCAGCATCGGAAAAGCGACATCCACGGACCATTCCCGGGCAGTTCCGAACTCAATCAGGCAGACCCGTTCTTCGGCGCGGCAGAGGCAGCAGCTGCGCCCGCCCTCTTTCAGGCAGACTTTCCTGGGGTCATCCTGGTCCTGCAGGAACACCTGATCGCCATAAAGCTTCCAGACACCATTCCGGTCAATGCCCACCGCCAGCACCTGATACTGCTGGCGGTCCAGAGCCTGATACACGCTCCAACCGGACAACAGAGAGATTTCGTGCTCCGGCGACTGACCGCCGCAGAGCAGGCATACTACCGGCTTAGGCATGGGATTATTTGCTCCTTTCCGCTTGCGTCATCAATGAAATTGAGGTAACCCCGGCATTGTGCGCCACTCGCATCACCGCCACTACTTCCTCATACGGGCGGGTGCCGTCCGCCCGCACCAGCACGGTCAGAGCACTGCGCTGCCGTTGCATTTCCTGCAACAGGGCGGGCAATTCCTGGAGGGATACCGACTGTTCATTCAGGCTGATCACGCCGGCCTCATTCAGGACGATGACGACCGGCTCTTCGATCTCCTCTGCAGTCTGGTTGCTGTTCATTTCCGGTGGGGTGACATCGGTGACATATTCGATGACCGGCACCGTGATGACAAAGACAATCAGGAGCATGAAAGTCAGGTCCATCAACGGTGTCAGGTCGATGGTCGCGATGGCTTTAAATCGTTGTCGCCGGACGGCTGGCATCAGTTCTCTCCTTGGCTGCTGCCGGGAAGCTCGGTCGCGGCCGGCCGTGGCTCAGGGATCTTCGTTTCCTCCAGGCGCAGACTGGAAATGAATTCCTCCACGAAAGTATCCATGTTGCTGATGATTTCCTGCATTTGGGCGATAATCAGATTGTTGCCGATCAGCGATGGCATGGCCACCAGCAATCCGGCCACGGTTGTGAGCAGAGCGCCGCTG
>JAAYYJ010000068.1 GCA_012515455.1 Oligosphaeraceae bacterium | reverse complement strand
GACCGCCTTGGTCGCAGTATCCTGCGCGGCTGTCACATCCTCTTCGGCATCACCCGGAACGGTTACTGCCGCTGAAGGCTCTTCCGCCGCCGGAACCAGTGTCTCGGCAACGCTGCGGATGCCCCGAATCCGCCCGGTCACGGTCGCCAGCAGTAACGTCGAACCCATGAAAATCACGGCCAGCCACACCGTGACCTTAAGCAGCACACTGGAAGCCGCGGTACCGAACATGGTCTCGGTCACACCACCGCTGACCGCACCCAGACCGCCGCCGCTCTTGTTGTTCTGCAGCAAAATGAACACAATCATCAAAATCCCCGACAGAACCGCCAAAATGGACAACAATACAGTGAGAAATGCCATATTCCTTAGACTCCAAAATGATATGTCAGCAAAAAAAGTTAAAACAATAATATAAGACTGTTTAGCATTATGACAAGCCAATCGCCGAAAAAAGTTCTGTCCCGACCCGCTCTCTTGCCAAGATATCTATCCTTAAGCTGTATAGCCACGTCCATAAATTTTTCGCCACTGGAAAGGCCATAATCCCGCCCCCGGAATTGAGTTTTCGGAAACACAGTATAAATTATGAAAAGTCGCGCGCCGTGCTTTTGCCGGCTCCCCTTACCAACCTTCTGACACTATGACTTATTATATCATAATCTCGCTTATTCTGGGCCTGCTCTCGCTGTTCTTTGCCTTTCTCTTCACCCGGGGAGTAGAAAAACATTACGACTGGAGCCGGACCGTCCCGCGCCTGACCTGGCCGGGAATGCTGCTCGGGGGCATCTGCCTGATTTGGTCCGCCTACCACGGCTGCATTATGCTCGAAGGCGAGCTGTCACGCTTCCATATCTGGGTTAAATTGCTGGTACCCATCACCATCGTGCTGTCATACTTCTTCCTCGATTTCCTGACCGCCCGGGCCTTGGGCGGCTTTATGATCCTGGCCGCGAATTTCCTGCTGCATGAGTCCTTCGCCCAAGCCACCCAGGCCCGCGGGCTCTATGCCTGCATCTGCCTGCTGCTGGGAACCGCCGGACTGTTCCTGGTCGGCACCCCCTGGCGCTTGCGGCAAGCGCTGGAACTGGCCGGCCAACGCCCCCGCCTGCGCTATACCCTGGGAATTTTCTTCGCCGCCTGTGCCGCCAGCCTCATCATCCAGCCGTTCTTCCGTTCCGCCCTGTAAGCAGATGACCACTACCGGAGTCTAATGAACAATATCGCTACTTTCAGAAACTTCACTGCCTTACTGCTGGGGTTGATTCTCCCGGCCTTGCTGTCCAGCTGCTCCCAACCCCAGGAACACACCGCCACCCAGCTGCTGATCCGTGCCGGCGCCCAGCAAATGGGCCAGCAAGGCAGCGAAAGCCAGCAGGAACTGCAAATCGAAGTCCTGGGGCCGGTGCGCAGAACCCGCCTGACCGGGCGCAAACATCGCCGCCCGGCCAGCGAGGTGCGAGTAAAAATCGAGCCCCTGAATCCGGCCTGCGGTGCTCTCGCCCTGCAGCCGGAAGGACAGACGGACAACTTCGGCCGGTACCGCAGCAAACTGCGCTTCGGAGATACCCCCGGGGATCAGTATTTCCGAGTCTACTGCCCGGATTTCGAAAATGTCGACGCGGTGATTTTTCACATCGTCAGCGGGCTGGTGGTCAAAGGGCATGGCCAGCAGACTTTCGCCGGCGATGAGTTGCCCGAGCCCATCACGGTCCAGGTCGGCACCAGCGAAAACCCCAGTGTCGGCGTGCCAGTCTTCTTCAAACTCACCTCCGGCTCGCCTAAAGCCAGCCTGACCGCCACCCGGGTGGAGAGCAACAGCAAGGGCATCGCCACTACCCAGCTGAGTACCGCCGAGGGTTATACCGGGAAATATGAAATATTGGTCGAGGTCGGCGACTCCGCCGCTGAGGGCAAGTACCTCTTCCGCAGCTTCACCGTCACAGCCATGGCCCTGAGCCGCATGAACCTGGCCATCGGCGTGCTGGGAGGGCTGGCGCTGTTTATTTTCGGCATGACCATGATGAGCGACGGCCTGCAGCTGATCGCCGGCAACCGCTTGAAGAACATCCTGCAAATGTTTACCGGCACCCGTCTGACTGCCGTGCTGGCCGGCCTGGGCATCACCGCCTTGATCCAATCCTCCAGCGCCTGCTCGGTAATGGTCGTCGGCTTCGTCAATGCCGGCCTGCTCAACCTGACCCAGGCCATCGGCGTCATCTTCGGCTCCGCCATCGGCACTACGGTCACCGCCCAGATGGTGTCATTCAAGCTTGATTCGCTGGCCTTGCCCGCCATCTGCATCGGTGTGCTGACCCTGCTGCTGGCCAAGAAAAGCACCACCAAAGGCATCGCCACCACCGTGCTGGGCTTCGGATTGCTGTTCTTCGGCATGACACTAATGTCCAATGAACTCACTGGCATCGCCGACTTCCCCAGCTTTAAAGCCGCCTTCCAATACTTCGACTGCACACCAAACCAGCAGGGTGTGCTG
>JAAYYJ010000067.1 GCA_012515455.1 Oligosphaeraceae bacterium | reverse complement strand
CGTCTGCCAATTCCGCCACCCGAGCATTGCAAAATAACTGGCAATGCGTTTACTATAGCCAGAGATGCACGTTTTGCAAACCAGGGGCAGAAAAATAATGCCTGCGGCGGCGAAAACCATGTCCCCTGGTTGGTGGTGCCGCGCCGCTCTCCGTCATCCTGCGGGCGGATGCTTCAGCGCAGGAACCACTCCGGCTCGCGGGTAAGCATAAAGCCCTCGATTTTAGCCCCGGTAAGGGCGGTCTGAAAGGTCACCGGGTACTTGCCCGGCTTCAGGAACATGTAGTAGCCGCTGAGGTGACCATTGCGGACGATGCCATAGCGGTTCAGCAGTCCGGGCTCATAACGGTTGATCAGGCGGGCGCTGTCGGCAGTCTTGAAATCGCCGATGCTGACCGCAACCTTGCTCCAGCCCTCCATCTGCCCCTTGACAAACATGAAGTAACAGCCCTCTTCCGGTATCTCGACTTCAGTGCTGATCACTTCCCCGCTCTTACCGGAGCCGGGGAAATGCAGGGCATGCTTCTGGGCCTCCGCCAGTCGGTCCGGACAGTTCCGGTAGTCAGCATACACGCTCACCGGACAGGAGTAGCCGTCACTCTGACGCAGCAGAACCATGCCCCGGAACATCTGGGGCTTCTCCATCTTCTCAGGATGCAGTGTCACGGTGAAAACCTGGGACTCGCCACTGCGGAAAACCCCGCTCTCAGGAGCTACACTGAAAAAATCGTCATTGGTATGCACCCTGAAGGCGCTCTCGTACGCACTGCCCTGGACTGCAATGGTGAACTGCTGCTGCAAGGGCACCTTCGCGTCCGCGAAAAAGACCTCATAACGGTCCGCGCGCAATGGAATGGGCCGGTGGGGCAGAAACTCAATGCCGTCATCCTGGAACGCCCCGACATGGCGGGTGCTGAGATTGGCCACCGGCACGGCCGCGTTGTACCCGGGGCTGCCGGGACGCAGCGCGAAAATACCATTGGCTGCGTCAAGGTACTGCGGCGCAGCCCAGATGCCCCGCTGCTGCTTGCCGGCCGCCAGCAGCTTCTCCTTCAGCGCCGGCATCTTACCGGCATCACCGAGGTCGAGCAGGTCAGCGTCGATGTCAGTATTCCAGTCAAACCAGTCCCGACCGAAAAATTCATCCTGGCAGGAGAGGATATTGTTCCGGGTATAGGCCTTGGGGTTGGTCAGGGCCATCTCATTCTGCGGCGGGAGTGCATGGAACCCGGAGAAGCCATTGCGCAATCCCGGCGAAAAGACCGTGTTGTTGAGCATAAATATCGAACCGTAGCCCTGGTTGCCCATGCCATTCTTGAACGGCGCGCTGAAGCGGCCATTCTCATCTCCCAGGCGGTAATAGAGATTCCGGAACTGATAGGATGGCCCCAGACGGCAGCAGCCGGTGCTCACCCCGCAAAGTGATCCCTCGAAGCGGTTCAGATACAAGCGCACATTCATCTCCATGCCCTCAATCTCAATGCTGTCGTCGTTGGCAAAGGCGAAGAGATTGCCGTAGACATCAGCATCGCGGCCGATGCCACCGTCGATACTGCCATTGCCGCTGCCCTCAATGGTGTCATTCCAGCGCCGTTTATCGCTGCCGACCAGATCATTGTAGCGCAGGACCACGCCGCCCCGGCAGCGGTCCAGGAACACCGCTTCCGGGCCATTGGGATGGGAATAGAACCAGCTGTGCGAGGCGGAGTACG
>JAAYYJ010000066.1 GCA_012515455.1 Oligosphaeraceae bacterium | reverse complement strand
TCATTGCCGCGTTCGCCGCAGCCGATATAGACGATGATCTGCGCCTCGGCCCATTTGGCCAAGGCCTGCTGGGTCATGGTCTTGCCAGTGCCGAAACCTCCGGGGATGGCGGCCGCGCCGCCCTTGGCAATAGGAAAGAAGGTATCGATCACCCGCAGACCTGTCAGCAGCGGCTTCTCCAAGGGCAGACGCTGGCGGGCCGGCCGCGGCCGGCGTACCGGCCAATATTGGAACATGCTCACTGCCTGCTCCGTGCCGTCCGGCAGGCGCAGCTGGCACAGCCTCTCCTCACCCTGGTAGTCGCCGGCAGGCGCAATCTCCTCGACCCGCCCGGACAGTCCCGGGGGGAGCATCACCTTGTGCAGGATGCTCATGCTCTCCTGCACCTCGCCGATGATCGCCCCGGCCGACAGCTCCTGCCCCACGGAGACCACCGGGCGGAACGGCCAAAAGCGCTCCGTATCCAGCGGGGGGACCTTCTCACCCCGCGGAATCATGCTGCCAGATTTCGCCGCAATCCGGTCCAGCGGACGTTGAATACCATCATAGATAGTCCCCAGCAGCCCGGGTCCAAGCCGTACCGACAGCGGACGTGCGGTACAGAATACCGGCTCACCCGGGTACAGCCCGCTGGTGTTCTCATAGACCTGGATGGTGGCGACATCATTGCGGACCCGGATGACCTCGCCAATCAGATGCAGGTGCCCGACCTCAACCACCTCCAGCATCCCCACCTGGTCCATCCCCCGGGCATCAACGATTGGACCGTTGACCCGGATGATTATGCCATTGCTGTGTTCATCTTGCGACATGTAAACGCCTTACTTATTCCTCGGCCAGCATCCTGCGCAATGCCTCACGCAGGTCATTAAGCCGGTTCCGATAGGTGTTGTCAAAACTCAGTGCGCCGTCGCGGGACTGAAAGCTCAACCCGCCGGAGAGCTCCTGCCGCGGGCAGACCGAGAAGGCGCAGCCCCGGCCCTTCTCGCCCAGGACCGCAATGGCTCTCTCGAACAGCCACTTTTCGGTGACCAAAGCGGCATCAGCGCTGGCGCATTCGACCCGGTAGGCGCCGGTGGAGAGCGCGCGCAGTGCTTCCTCAGCCAGGAAGCAGAGCGAGTCCTGCCGGCGCTGCCCCGTGCATTCGCCGGCCTGGATCAGGACCGCCTGGAAGAATTCATTGATGGCCTCTTCGCGCTTGTTCAGCCAGCGCCGGCGGACCTCCATGCCGATGCTGTTCTGGATGCTGCGCGCCTGCCGGGCGGCTTCCTGCCGGACCTCCTCCAGGCGGGATTGGCGCTTCTGCTCGCGCTCCTGCTGGCTTTGCTGCAGAGCCTGGTCGCGTTCGGCAGCGGCCTTGGCGGCAATGCGCTCGGCTTTTTTTCTGGCATCGGCCAGGATTTCCTGGCGCAGGCGTTCTTCCTGATTTTCCATAACTACCGTCCGGGTCATTGCTCTTCCACGATGCGGATTCCCACCGCTTCGAAAATCAGATCCTGCAGGCTGCGGCGTTTGCCGCGTTTGCCCCAGATGTCTTCGACGACAGCCAGATAAGGCGGGGTGGCCTTGAGGCGATAAGCGGTGATCTCGTCTTTGAGCATATCTTCCACCGCCTCAGTAATGATCAGTATGCCATGGTCGGCAGCAGTGGTGGCGCGGGTGAATGCCGCCCGGGCCTCTTCCACGCTGGACACCGCATCGCCGGAGACGCCGGCAAAGCGGTATCCCAGCACTGTATCTGGATCCCCGATGATATGATATCCTGCCATTCTGAGCTCCTGTCTTCCCCATTCGCGACTGCCCCGGTTGGGGCGGCACGAACCGCTCAGGCCCCGATCTTCATCACCAGGAAGAAGCTGATCAGGAAGCCGAACAGCGCAATTCCCTCGCCCAAGCCGACAAAAGCGATGGCTTTGCCCAGTACTTCCGGCTTCTCCGCCGCCGCGCCCATCACCGCAGCCCCGATTTTGCCGACTGCGTAAGCCGCGCTCCTACTGGCGAAGCACATGGTTGCCGCGATAGCATAATACAGCGCGCTGCTGCTCTGTGCCGCCGGGGCGACCTCTGCTGCCGCCGCCGCTTCACCTTGAGCATACAGGGTCCCGGCCGCGCCCATGATGGCGATGAACAGACCATACCTGACAATCTTGCTGAGGAACAGAACGTTGTGAAAATTCATGCTGCGTTTCTCCTTGTCAAATGTTCTTATGGTTCAGGGACTGAGTTAAATTCTGCCAGAGCTGTGCTGGCCCGGTTTCCACCCGGGGCGGGTCCGGCCGGGTCACGGCCCTTTTTCTTCTTCAATGCGAAACGGCTGATAGGCTACCCCGCCACCTTGGAAGAAGCGGCTGAACAGCTCGTAGTATTCCAGACGCACACACTGAATAGCTGCGACCATGCCCTCGAAAAGAATAATCAGCAGATTGCCCAGCACCGCCACAATTACGGACAGGACCCCGCCCATAGTCAGGTCCTGGAGCATGCCGACGATGGCGAAGACTGCTAGGCAGAGTGCCGCATGGCTGATGGCGAACGCGCCGACCCGGACGAAGGAGACCGTCCCGCTCAAATACCCGGTCAGGGTCTCCATCAGCTCAATGCTGCCTTCCAGCACCACATTGAAGCAGCTGCTCTGGTAAAATGGATTATGATGATGGATCAGGTTGTGTAAAGGCTCCTTGAGGAACAGCAGCAGCAGCGGCACGGCCACAAACAGCAGCTGCCAGAGCGCGAAGCTCCGGGTAATGGCGACATTGATACCGACCCCCAGCATACCCCAGTAGAAACAGATGCCCAGCAGGCCGAACTTGTCAAATGCGCCCTCGAAATAGCGCTTGGCCAGGAAATGATTGCAGACATTGATCATCACCGCGATGCTGATGAACACCACGCCCATGCCTACTGCAGTCAGCAGCAACTGCGGGATGTCACGCTGCTGGATGGGACCCAGCCACAGCGGCGCGAAGAAAGCATGATTCTCATAACCGAAAAAACTGCCGTAGCAGAAGCCGAAAACAACCGCGCTGAGTCCGCACAGGCTGAACAGAGTGCCGACGTCTCGGAGGGCCGGCTTGAAGGCTCGCCGGCTGAAGCGCAGATACAGCCCCAGCAGCGCCAGCACCGCGCCCTGTCCCACATCACCGAACATGTATCCGAACATAATTACGAAGGTCAGCCCGACAAAAAAACTCGGGTCCAGCTCGTGGTAATTCGGGATGGCGAAATTAGTCACCAGCATCTGGAACGGCCGTTCGACCGCAGTGCTGCGAAATTTCACCGGGACACTGTCCAGGCCGGCCTTGACCAGCGCGTCGTCATCCGCGTCAATCGCCTCGACAATCCCCACCCCGTCGGTGGCCTTGGACACGACTTTGCGCAAAGGCTCGAGATTCTCCTTCGGCACCCAGCCGGTGACGCAGCAGAGATGGTTCAGGCGTCCGAACATCCCCTGCGCCTGCTGCACCACCAGGTAGCTGTTCAGCTGCCTTTTGATAGCCAGAAGCACCCCGCCGTACTGCTCGCCCAGACGCAGGACCGCCAGCCGGGCGGTGTCGAGCTTGCTCCGCAAGGCATCGATTTCATCCTCCAGCTCATGGCGCTTCTCCGCCACTTCACCCTGCACATCCTCAGGCGCGGCAAATTTCACGAAACCGAGTTTCTGCAGGTCCTCCTCCACCATCCAGCGGTTGCGCCGGGAAGAGAGCACCAGCACTTTCCCGCTGTTGTCCTCGCTGCGCACAAACAGCGCCTGCCCTTCCAATATCTGCCGGGCCCGCAGAAAAGCATCCATGTGCATTTTGCCGGTCACCATGTAGAAATGGGAGAGGTTGCGCAATGCGGCCAGGCGGATATTCTGGAGCGGGAACTCGGTCAGGCGCAGATTTTCCTTGCTGATGCTGTCGGTTTCCTGCAGCAGCTTGGCGATGACCTGGTCCTGTTCCCGGTACCGCTCATAGACCTTGGTGAGCAGCGCGTCAATTTCTTCGCGTTCGAGTTCGCCGATATCCGGTACCAGGGCATCGTTTTCGATCCCCAGGGCATCAATCAGCAGCCGGCAGCGGCTCAGCATGTTCTGCAGAGCGAGGTTGCTCTGCTTGATGTCGATGGTATTGAGCAGATGGTCTTGGGACTGGTCCACGGCATTGACCAGATGAATCATGCCGCTGTCCCCCAGCGAGCTGGTGATGCTGTCCAGGTGCTTCTGCAAAACCAGGATATTGACTTTGCACATTTTTGCTGGTGTAAACATCGCGACTCAAGTTCCTTTGTAGGGAATGGGGGTCATGATTCTCCGATCATCATGCTCTGGATGCTTTTAACCGGCAAGCCAAAACGGATGCCTTCATAAATACGCGCCAGATTGATGGTCTCGAAACGCAGCAAATACGGGAAAGCCAGCAGGGACAGCTGCGGGTTGTTGAAATCCCGGAATAACGCCCGCCCCTTCCCGGACAGGAAATTCCACAGTGCGTGCTCGCAGAGATACAGCTCCTGGCCCTGATATGCCATCTGCAGCAAGGCCGAGTAGGGGGCGGGCAGGCCCGGGATGGCGTCCTCGACCCGCCGGGACTGCCCCAGGGCAGTAAGCTGTTCGGGCCTGATCTGATAGCCGCCGGCCAACCAGAGTGCAGTCAGACTCTCGGTGGGGAAATGATACATATTCAAATTGCGCAGCAGCATAATGATGTTGGTGATGTCGATCTCCCAGCCCACCATCTGCCGGGCCTGCCGGCGCACGGCCAGCGGCAGGGCCCCGGCGCTGTCCAGCTGACGTTGAAAATCCAGCGCGTCGATCGCGCATTCAGCGGCCATGATGTTATGGTCCTCTGCCAGCTGCCGAATGATGCCCGCCAGCCCGGGAGAGGGGAATTCAGCGCAGAGCAACGCAATGAATTCCTCCAGTTCCGGGACCTGCAGCAGCCGGTCCGCCGGCAGCGGCTCTGCCCCGGGAATGGGGATCAGCATCTCCGCTACCGGGGTGGCCCTTTCGGGGAAGAAGCGGCAATGCAGGATGACCTTCAGATTCTCTTCCGTGATGCTGATCAGCATGGCCCGCAGGAACCGGGAAAACGCTGAGTCCGCCAAAGCGATAAAGTCCTGCAGCATTGAGATTTGCCGCACCATCAGGCTTTTTTCAAAATCCGCATTTTGCGGCAATTCGAAACCGCATCCGGACAAGGTCCGCAGGAAGTTTTCTTCAGTCACACAGGCAGTCAGGGCCCGCAAACGCTCGCCGCTGGCAGACTTTCCCCACCAGCAATGCAGCTTGGAGAAGATGAACTCGAACCCAGTATTGATGTTGCAGCTTGGCATATCGGGGGGCCCCACTGCGCTCCGGCAGTCGGGCGAAGACATTCAGACTTGCGGCGGGGACCCGCCAGCGGAGCCCAGGATGATGTCCAAAACCGGGGCGGTTTGAGACGCAATGCGCAGGGCGAATGCCGCCTTGCGCTGGTCCAGGTCCAGTTCGTCCTGCCGCAGAATCGCTGCAGCCTCCTGGCGGGCTTTGTCCAGTTCGGTTTGCAGGAGGGCATCGCTTTCCTGCTGCAGAGCGAGCTGGGCCTCCTGGCCCTCCCGGCTGATTTGCTGCCGGGTCTGCTCAGCCAGCTGAGCGGCTTCTTCCTCCGCCTGCTGGACCAAGGCATCGGCCTCTTTGTCGACCGCCAACATCCGTTGCAGGAGGTCATTCATGCTTATTCCTCGCTAGCAATCAGGCGCAGGACCTCCTCGGGGGTACGGGCTGCGGAGAGGTTTTTTTTGAACCCCGGCACGGCGAACAGCCGGGAGATTTCGGCGAGCACTTCGATATGCTCTCCGAGGTTGTCAATCTGGGCAAAGATGGTAATCACGATATGCACCGGCTCTCCATCGATGGAATTGTACTCAATGCCATTACGCGAGATTCCCAAAGCCAGCAAGGTCCGTTTGGCTTCCGGCAACTTCCCGTGCGGGATACCGATACCGTTCGCGATGCCGGTGGTCATCTTGGCCTCGCGCTCCTCCAGCACCCGCACTGCCGCAGCCCGGTCCCGGATGCAGCCGGCCGCCACAAACAGCTCAACCAGCTCCGGAAACAGCTCCTCTTTGGTCTCTGCTTCCAAATTCATCTTGATCAAGGAAGGCAGCAATAATTCGGAAATTTTAATCATAGCTCTTCTCGCATCCTGAATCCACAGCCTCAAAATGGAAATGCAAACTTTGCCAGCTCCAGCCGCAAGTTTTTCCGTTATGGAGGTAATATAATATCTGGTGGCGATATTTGCACACGCTCAAAATATTGTTTTTCGCTCCGGCTTTGGCCACTGCCCGGGGCTGGATTTTCACCCCGCAGATTTGCAAAGAGCCAGGCTCTATGGTATGTTAGGAAATGGCCGGAAAGCCCGGCAGCATGGCACCTCTCCCGGCATCTCGGCAAAGGAAAATTCATGGACCCTCAAGTGCTTCCCGATCCTTCCCAGACGGCAGCGGAACCACCGGACCGCAGTTCTGCTTCCATACCCCCACCGCAGGCTCCGCCCCCGCCGCAGTATTCTCCGCCACCGCCGCACTACACCGCCCTGCCCGTAAAACGGAAACGCGGCTTTTTCTCCGGCTGCCTGCTGTTCCTGCTGTTCCTGCTGGCTGGCGGCGTGGTCTGCATCTTGCTCCTGGGAATGTTCGGACAGGGCTGCCTGAATGCCTTGGATGAGTGGTCGGCCGAGGGCAGTTCCTTCAGCACCGCTTTCAACAAGCAGGATTTCCGCATCAGCCGTAAAGTCATCGTCCCGGCCGAGAACAACGCCCCAGAGCAGATCGCCGTCATCAAAGTCCAGGGAGTGATCCAGAACTCCGGCGGGCGGTCGTTACACAGCGCCGAGATCATCGCCGAGGAGCTGCGTCTGGCCAGTCTGGACCACGCTGTCGTGGCGGTCATCCTGGATATGGATACCCCCGGCGGTGAAGTTGTGGCCAGTGACGAGATCCTGCATCAGGTCCTGGCCTGCAGAAACGCCGGCAAGCCGGTGGTGACCTGCATGCGCTCCCTCGCCGCCAGCGGCGGCTACTTCATCGCCTCCGGCAGCGACTGGATTATCGCCAACCGCATGACCCTGACCGGCAGCATCGGGGTCATTATCGGGTCCTATCAAATCAGCGGGCTGCTCGAGAAAATCGGCATCCGGCCGGAGACCTACCGCTCCGGTGTCATGAAGGATATGCTCAGCCCGACCAGGGAACGCAGTACCCTGGAGCGCGACTACATCCAGAACATGGTCAGCAGCACTTTCCAGGAATTCTGCCAGGTGGTGGCCAACGGCCGGGAACAATACCCGACCCCGGCAGCGGTCGCCGCAGCGCCCTTCGGTGACGGGCGCGTGCTCTCCGGCGCGGCTGCGCTGACCGCCGGCCTGGTCGACCAGCTGGGATATATGGACGACGCCATCGCCAAAGCCCGGGAGCTGAGCAACGCCGCCAATGCAGCCGTGGTCAGCTATGCCTACGCACCGAGCTGGATGGATGTCGTCTTCTCCTTGAAAGCGCCCGACAGCCTGAAAATCTCCGGCGTGATGCCGCCCGCGACGTTCGCGCTTGAGCCGGGGAAGCTCTATTATCTGTATCCGAATGCCTGCCCCTAACCCACAGCACCCGGTCATTATGCCTATCTTCATCACCGCCATGGTTTTCTTTTCGCTGCAGCTCTGCGCCCAGGAGTTCTTCCCGAAGCAGACTGCTATCACCCGGCCGGACCCCATCGCCAGCCCTTATGCCCTGCCCGGAGGGACAATCTGCGAATACCTGGGGCCGTCACCCAAAAGCCTGAATTATTATCTCGACAACAACACCATGAGTGCGCAAATCTTCGGCAGCATGTACGAGAGTCTGCTGGATATGAACCCGCAGACCCTGGAATATGACCGCGCCCTGGCGGAAAAATGGTCCATCTCGGCAGATAAACGCGAATTCACCTTCTGGATCGACCCTAAAGCACGCTGGAGCGACGGACGCCCGGTCAGCGTCGCAGACGTGATCTGGACCTATCAGGTGGTGATCGACCCGGCCAATATGACCGGTCCGCACAAGCTTAGCCTGGAACGCCTGCAGCCGCCGGTCAGCGTGGACGGCGGCCGGGCGGTGCGCTTTACCGCCAAGGAGGTGCACTGGCAGAACCTGGGCGCCGCCGGCGGCTTCCCCATCCTGCCCCGGCACGTGTACGAAAAAATGGATTTCAACAAGCTGAACTTCGATTTCCCGGTGGTGTCCGGGCCCTTCCGCTTCCAGGAATTGAAGGAGGGGCTGTATCTATTGCTGGCCCGCCGGCGCGACTGGTGGCGCAATGACTGGCCCATGCTCCAGGGGATGTATAACTTTGATTTCAACCGGTACCTGTTTTTCAACGACCGCGAGAATGCTTTCGAGGCCTTCAAAAAAGGCGAAATCGATATGTTCCCGGTCTATACCGCCAGCCAGTGGTATAAACTGGAGGAAAAATTGAGCGCGGTGCGCAACAACTGGATTGTCAAACAGGCCATCTACAACCACAAGCCGGTCGGTTTCCAGGGCTTCGCCATGAATATGCGCAGGGCGCCCTTTGACGATGTGCGGGTCCGCAAAGCGATGGCTCACCTGATCAACCGCCCGATGCTGAACCACACTATGATGTACGACCAGTATTTCCTGCACCGCTCATACTGGGAGGACCTCTATGACCAGCAGCACCCCTGCCCCAATGAAATGGTCGATTTCAATCCCGGAAAAGCGCGGGCCCTGCTGGCCGAAGCCGGCTGGAAGGCAAACCCGCAGACCGGTATCCTGGAAAAAAACGGTCGCCAGCTGAGTTTCGTGTTCCTCTCCCGGGATTCCAGCAGCGATAAATTTCTGGCCCCCTTTACGGAAGCCCTGAAGGATGCCGGAGTGAAGATGACTGTTCAGAACAAAGACTGGTCGGCCTGGGCCAAAGACATGGATGAATTCAATTTCTACATGACGTGGGCCGCCTGGTGAGCGGGGCTGTTCAAGAACCCCGAGCATCTGTGGTCCTCCCAGGAGGCAGACCGCCCCGGCAGCTCCAATATCACCGGTTTCAAGAATGCCCGCGTGGATGCCTTGATCGAGAAGCAGAAGACCATCTTCGAGGTGGCCGAACGCCACGCCATCGTCCGGGAAATCGACGCCATCATCTTCGCCGAGCACCCCTACGCACTGCTGTGGAACCTCAATTACACCCGGCTGCTGTACTGGAATAAATTCGGCGTCCCGCC
>JAAYYJ010000065.1 GCA_012515455.1 Oligosphaeraceae bacterium | reverse complement strand
CGGTTGGTGAAGATATGGCGGCGATACAGCTCGGTGCCCATGGCACCGTCAAAGATCAATACCCGGCTGGAAAAGATGGTACGTAATTCAGTTGTGGTCATGCGTTGCTTTATGGTTGCAGCGGTGCTGCGCTGGGGCACTTATTTGCGCTCAGTCATGGTTCATCATGGCCCGGATGCGCTGGCGCAGGTTCTGGCTGAGCGTTTCGAGGGTCTGGAGGTCGCCTGGGGAGATGGTGCAGGTGAAGACCGCGTCGGTGCCCTTCAGATCGGACTTCATGGTCTCGAGCATCGGGATGGGCTTCTCCGAGAGCTGCAGCAGATGCATCTTCAGCATCCCCAGGAACACCCCGTCAATCAGCATGGATTTGCCCAGAGTAGCGGATTGGGCATTGGCGAATTTCATTCCCAGGGTGACGTCCGTCTGAGGGCCGGCATTAAGCGCGAACACCAGGTTGTCCATATCATTGACCAGTCCGGCCTGAGGCGCCTGGTCGGCACGCTTCATGGCCGCGGCTTTCATGGCTGCATTGGGGACAAAGAGGGCATAGAAGTTGCTGCCGGCGGGGACCTTGGCTTTGGCAGCCTGGAGTGCAGTGGGCAGGCCCTTCCCGGGGAGGGATTGCGCGATATCGTCAAGCACGGTCTCCAAATTCTCCGCCGGTCCCAGCAAAATCACCGTGTTCTCGGCCAGGAAGGCCATGCTCTGCGTCGGCAGTTCGGGTCGGTCCGGGAAAGAAATCTCCAATGTGCCGGGTTGTGCGCCCGGCTGGACCTGCACTCTGAGGGTGCAGTTTTCCGCCTCGGCCAGGATTATCCGCTGCACTTCCCCGGGATCCAGGGGGCGGAAGAGCTCCCAGGCATAGAAGAAACGGCCGTCTCCTCTGGTGGCCGGATTGGCACCGGCAAACGCGAAACTCCCCTGCGAGCGTTTCACAGCCTTGATGTCATTGAAAGGCAGCTGGCGGTTGACAGCCGCCAGGAATGCCATCATGGTTCCTCGGGGCGAACTGCCTTCCAAGTCCGTGGGTGAAGACTGATTGAAGAGGCTGAGCATCCCCTGGGCGGTAGTGCCGACCAGAGCTGCATTCTCGCATAAGAAGAAGCAGTCGCTATCAGGCAGCACCGCCAGTCGGAAAGCACGCTCAGGCACGGTATCGGCAGTGCAGACGGCCAACGCCAGCAGGAACAATGTAGAGCAGCAAATCGCACGCATGGCATTTCTCCTTTACTTTTGGGGGTTGACAAACTGCACCGGCAGAAGAACTGCCTGGCGCAAAGATGCGGCAACACAGGTGTGGCAGACCCGCCGGCAAAATCAGCAGCCAGCCGGGAGCATCTGCACCCGGCCGGCTGCGTGTTTTCAGTATCTGCAGGACTGAGGGATTATTTTTCCGAAGGCACCACGATGCCTCGCATAATGATGTTCTGGCAGAAGAGGAAGATGACGAAAGTGGGAATGGCCGCAATGACCAGCGAGGCATACATAACGGCCTGGCCGCTGTTCTGCTGCAGCTGATAGAGCCAGACCATCATGGTCCACATCTTCTGATCCTGACAGGTCACAAAGGCAAACATGAAATTCGAATACGCCGCGGTGAAGGCCCCCAGGGCAATAACCGCCAGAATCGGTTTGGAGAGGCTCATGGTGATCTGCCAGAACAGCACCCACTCGGTCGCCCCATCGAGCTGCGCACTCTCATAGAGCTCCTGGGGCTGAGCATCAAAGAATCCTTTCAGCAGGAAGATCGAATAGCCGTTGGCCATGCCAGGCAGAATCAGCGCGGCGAAGGTATTCAGCATGCCGAAAGTCCGCAGCATGATAAAGCTGGGGATGGCGGTGACCATGTGCGGGAAGGCCATGGTGCACATCAAAAAGAGCAGAATCTTATATGATGACGGCATCTTGTAGCGGCTCATGGCGTAAGCCGCCAGGGGATTGATCAGCAAGGCAGTCAAAATGGCCAGCGAGCAGTACACCACGGTGTTGAAGATACCGCGGCCGTGGAACAGCATGTAATCGGCCACAGCCTTGTAGTTGCGGGTCACGAACTCCCAGCGCAAGCCCTTGATATTGGCACGAAAATAACTGCGGTGGACATCGAGTTGCGGCAGACGCACATCAGAGAGTTGCTGCCAGTCAGTATCCAAGGCGGCGGCGGCCTGCTCCAGACTGCCGTATTCTGCCAGAAGCCAATCCTGGAAAGCAAAATCAAGTCCGCAGAGTTCCAGTGTTTCCACCGGTGCGATATAGAGCTTGTTGTTGCTGGGTTCGAAATAGCCCACCAGCAACGACTGCCAGTCGCTGCGGGCCATGCCGTACGGTGGTGCGGTGGTCGGGAAAGGCACTTCCGCAAAACTCTTGTATTGCAGGCCGCCGTAGCGTTTGTTGAGGTTCTCAATATTGGTATGTTTGAAACTGAGCATCTCGCGGTACAAGGGCGCGACACTGGCATCGATTTTAACCCATTCCATGGCTAAAGACTTGCGGACGAATTCCTCCCAGTCGGCCTTGGTTTTTTCCGCCGCCTCAGCGGGATAGCGGCGGCTGACGAAAATTTCATTCCAGCTGCTATAATTTGTCTGATTGGCCTGGTTGTAGGCCTGCAGCGACTGGCTGTATACCGGCTTCAGGAAGTCCTTTTTATAATAGCCGTTGACCGTGAAGTAGTAGCGCATTCCCAGAGGAATGCTGCTGAAGAACTCGCTCAGCGAATTGGCGTATAAGCTGGTCATCGGGCTGGCCCGGCGGTTGACATTGTAGGCGGGGACCATGCTCACGGTGTTCCAGCTGAGAAAATCCGTGCCGTTAATCTTGTTCACCACGCCGATATCGCTGTATTTCTTCAGCTTCTTGATGTCCTCCGGGTCGGTATCGATGGCCCGGCTGTGAAGGGGCAGGAATTTTTTCAGTCCCCGCTGTCCGGAGGTAAAGGTCTTCGAGACCGGTGCATGGATATACCCTGGCGAATAGGCATAGCTGGTCAGCCAGTTATGGTTGTCATTGACCCCCGGCAGATACCCCTGCTCTTCGCGCTCCCGCACCGACTCTTCCCAGGCAGGGATGAATTTTTCCCAGGCCTGGACCAGCTTCTCGTTCGGTTCATGCAGCAGGGAATGGGCCAGGGACCCTTTCGGGGAGCCGTGCGGCACCGCCGTGGTCTGCCCGCAGTTGGGGCAGGTGGCCTGATGCTCGTGCAGCAGCTTGGGGTCCGGGGTGAGTTTCTGACAGTCGGCAAAATCGTACTGGAACCAGGTGTCGCATTTGGCACAGCGCACTTCCGTGCCGGTCGCCAGGGTGAAGCGCTGGGCCAGGTCTTCGAAGGTGACCTCGTCCGCATCATAAACCATGTTCAGGTATGGCACCTGCTCGTTGAACAGTCCCTCAGCATGCTTGGCCCACATCCAATTCGCATCATACAGGAAGCGCGGGTAGGCATCAAAGAACTTGATGTCCATAGCGCTTTTGGTACTGCCGGAGAGCATCAGCAGGAAAGGATAGACCATGGTCGCGCCGCCGACAATCAGGAAGATGTACATGCCAGCAAACAACAAGCGCACCCGCCAGTTTTTTCTGCCGATTCTGGAAATGATAGCCATAAATGGAAGACCCCCTAATTCTGTTTACAGATAAAAGTTAAAGACGGCTGAAGGTTCTGGCGGCTATTCCTTCTTGCCAGTCGTTTTAAATTCCAGTCGGGACAGGATCTGCAGCTGATAGACGGTAAAGCCAATCAGCATGAAGCCCAGAATCCAGGCCATGGCAGTAGCGGTGCCGAATTTCAAGTACATGTACGCTTTGTAAAAAATCAGCAGGCTAGCGACATTGGTGCCGCTGGAGCCGCCGGTCATGGTCATGATCATGGCGGTGTTCTCCCAGGAGCGGATGAAGATACCCACGAACTGGATGATCAGCAGGGGCTTCAGAATAGGAATCACCACGAACAGGATTTTATCCACAAAAGTCGCGCCGTCGATATCGGCGGCTTCATAGAAGTCATCGGCGACACCCTTCAGGGCGGCCAGATAAATCAGACAGCCCGGGCCCATGCCGGCCCAGACGTTGGGCAGCACGCAGCAGACCATAGCGGTCTTGGGGTCGAGCAGCCAGCGGTACGGATCACGCATGGTATGAAAGAAGCGCGCATACCAGGGCGCATCGATGGTCGGATCGGTGAAAATCGGCATGGCGAAGCCGAAGAAATAATAGAACAGCAGGCATCCGGCCACGAAGCAGAGGAAAGCCTGCATGCGGTTGCCGTGCAGGAACAGCCGCTGCGCGAAGAAAAACAGGATGAAGAAGAACAGCGCCGCGATGCCGATGATGCCGATGGCGGGAATCTTCAGCAGCACGGCATTCAATACTCCAAATTCCGAGGGCTCATAGAAGGAACGCCAGAGATAAATCACCACCAGGCCGGTAATCACCGCCGGGAGGTAGAAGACGGTCCGGAAAAACACCTTCCCGTACGGGATTTCCTGCAGCAGCACCGCCAGAACAACCGGCGGCAGGAAAGTTAGGGAGATCACCAGAAAACAGAACTTCAACGAGTTGTATACCGTGGTCCACCATTCGAGGTCAAACAGGATGTTACCGAAATTGTCGAGCCAGACCCATTCCGAACCGCCCATGATGCGGTAATTCTGGAAAGCCATCATCGAGCCCATCACCAGGGGCACATACCGCCAGACTAAAATTGACAGCAGCGCCGGAAGAAGAATAATGTATGCCCATTTGTATTTGCGGAAGGCCCAGAGCTCCTGCTTCACTCCCACTACTTTGGGCGGCGCAAAGGTCTTGAAAATCTTGCGGAAAACCAGGGCGAAAGCAATCACAATGGCAACCAGCATGATGCTGGCCGCAATACGCCGGATCAGAAGCTCGCGCGGGGTCAAGATCCCCAGCATCTTCTCGTTCGTCTCCTCAACCCCCTCGACCAGCATTTTTTTCAGCAGCGCCCGGCGCTTCTCCAGTTGCGCCTGCATGCTGCGGCAGGTCTCGATTTCCTCTGCCGAGGCACCCTGTTCCTGCAGCTTCTCCGGGGTAACCCCCAAATATTTCTCGGCTTGGTTGTAGAGTTCAGCTGAATACAGCGGCATGCTCACATTTTCCCGTTCCATGGCCAGATCCTCGGCGCGCTGCATGGGCCGGGTCATTTCGACATAGACCAGCTGACAGTTGCGGCCATAAGGTTCAGGCTGTCCACTGGCAATGGAGACATTGAAGGTCTCTTCCCAGCCGGCCGGAGCCAGGCGGATCAGGTCCTCATAGCCGAACAGACGCAGATACCGCGGGTTGACAAAATTACCCAGTCCGCCTTCGACCATGATTTTGGTGTGAATGCCCACCGCCTCCTTGGTGTTATAGAAACGCATGTATTCCCAAGCCGCGTCACGGACCACCGGGTTGTCGCAGCCGGCGAAGATGCCCTGCATGCGAGAGTTGATCTCCGCGCCGCGATTCCGGACCCCGTTCTGGTCCGGATATCCCATGGGGACCGGAACCATCCCGACCAGGTCAGGATTGATGGTCGAGAACAGCCGCTCATCAAGATACGAGGCCATAAAGCCGATCTGCCCCAAATCCCACTTCTTGCTGTTCGCAGTCTCCTTGGTGGCATAGCCGTAGCGGGTCACGTTGTTACGGTCAATCCAGCGCTCAGTGGTCAGGCGGAGATAAAAATCAAGGGCTGTGACCGCCTGGTCGCTGTCAAAGACCGCGCTCCATTCGTCGGTTTTCTGGTCATAATGCATCACATCGCCGCCGGCCGACCAGAGGAAGGATACCCAGTACCAGCTCTCCTGCTGCCCGCGCCCCAGAATCATGCCGTAGGTGCCGCGTTCCGGATCGGTCAGGCGCTTGCAGTAGCTCAGCAGGTCCTCCCAGGTCCAATCGTTGGTGGGATAGGCGATGCCGGCGCTGTTCAGCAGGTCCTTGCGGTACAGGATAACCCGGCTCAGCAGTCCGCCCTGGGGAAAAGCCCAGACGTGCTCCTTGTCCTGGCCGATCATCTTGCGCTTCATCACCGGCAGGACCTTGGGATGGACCATGAAATCAAGCTCATCCTGGCTCAGGCCGGCAAAATAGTTATCCTCCGGCTTGTCCAGAGGATAGAGGAAGCCCTCCTGGATATAGGTATCAGACTGCCGGAAATTAACATACAGCACATCGGGGGCCACACCGCCGGCAATAGCCATCAGCGGGCCGGTATCCTGCCCCATGCCCTCAACCGTAATGCCGGAGAAGCGCTTCAGGATAATTTCAATATCTTCTTTGCGCCAGCTGTAATTGCCGTATTTGACTGGATCGGCCTCGTATTTGGCCCGGTATTTCTGCTCCAGGATCTCGGGATAGCGCCTGAGGAACTCCTTCACCACTTCAAAACCGGCCCGGCTGTTGGTGTCGGTCCTGGTCGGGTCCGGGAGACTCCAGCAAGTAACTGTAATCCTCGTCTTGCCTTCAGGGGTTCGCTCCACCGTACCTGCCTTAACCGCCTGGCAGGCAAAATAACTGACCAGGCAGATAATGCCCAATATACGAACGTTTCTCATGACACCTCTTTGCTATGATATTGCTGATTATACAATTTAAGCGCGGGGAAACGGCATCACCCCCGGACAGCCAGTCCAGCCGTTCGGAGAGCACAAAGCAGTTTTTCGTAAAATTATCAATGTAAATTCTTTTCCCGCAAAAGCAAGACGGCGGCGATTTTTTTTTGTTCTTACCGTCTGCCGGCGCCGGCCCGTTCCGGTCGTTAAAAACAAATAGCTTGTAATCAGGAATATACTTTATTCACACCGGTCGGGGTTCAGCATCCTGTCCAGTATTGTCAGCCGCGGTTTCGGCGGACCGTTGCCGCCGGGGGGGGCCTCACCAACACTGTGCCGGTGACCAAGCGAAATCTTTGTAGTCTGCGGACATCTTGCGCAGCGGGTACGACTTCTCCAGCACGCAGTGCCCGTCGACGAAGGAGGCATTCCATTTACCGTCATGCCGTTCGCCGGGATATTCATAGTAGGCACGGATTTCGCACTGGGCGGCACCGCTGGACGCCCAGGGCGGCAGCCATTTGTCGCCGATGCAGTAAGTCCGGGCGGGATATTTGGTGACCACTGATTTAACCCACGGCACGCCGGTGTCGGGGCGAATGCCCAGGTGCCGATTCAGGCCGTAGTGGCTGCCCTTCCAGCTGTTCCAGCTCGACTCAAAATACGTCCCCATGGCGAAGCGGTCCTCCGACGGGCATTTGAACAGCCCCTCCGGACGCGAGCTGGACCCAATACTCTTGACATCGATCAGCTTGACATTGGGATGGGTAAAATAACTCTGCCAATACGCGCCATAATCCCAGCATCCGGAGGGCTGATGGGCGGTCGGAAAATAGTCGTCATAAGTCTCGAGGTAGAGCAGCACCGACAGATTCAATTCCTTGACATGGCTCATGCATAAGGTTTGCTGCGCCTTAGCCCGGGCCTTGCTTAAGGCCGGCAGCAACATCGAAGCCAGCACCGCAATAATCGCAATCACCACCAACAGCTCAATCAAGGTGAATTTCTT
>JAAYYJ010000064.1 GCA_012515455.1 Oligosphaeraceae bacterium | reverse complement strand
GTTTATGCCGCCAGCTGTAGTTCACTGGCTGCCGGAACTGCTGAACATTCACACCGTTAGGCAGATGGATGATGCGCTTGCCCGGATAGAGTTCCTGCAACCTTGGCACCTCGTTGGCACCTACGCTGATGATACCGCCGGCACCGGCAATGCTGTCACGCTTGCGCCGCAGCAGCCGGTCCAGGATTCCGCCGTAGGGGAACGTCCAGCGCAACGGCGCCAGCATCGCCTTCTGCTCGGCTTCCGGAATATCGATGCAGCCGCCATGGAAGCTGATGACGTAGGGCACAGCCTGCCTGCGACTGACCGCCTGCACCATCTCCGCCAGACGACCGGAATTGTGGACATGAAACAGATCGTACCGGACCTTCTCCAGACGCTGACACAAGCCGGGGACAAAAGGATTGCCGCCCTTCTTGTCCAAGGCCTGTTTTTGTTCGCTGCTCAAGGGCCAATACGGATAAAAATACGGATAGCGGCGAATTTTGATGCCAGAGTTAATCTCCTTCCCCGGCTCGGCGTCAGCGGCAGTAGTCAGGATTTCCGAAGTCACACCCAGTGATAACAGCTCCAGGGCACTGTTCCAGACGACATTCTCCGTGCCGCCCCAGTCATGGAAATTAAATCTGCGAATTATCTGTGCAGTGTGCATAATTGCCAACACTCCTGCTGCTGCGGTTTGCATCCCTCAAACTTGCCACCTGGACTCTTCGAACCAGCAAAACCCCAGGACCGGCACTGGCCGGAGTTCTTAAGCAATAACATAACTCCGAAAGAACAAAACAAAAACCAGGCTGACGGTTTCAGAGCTATTTTATCGCTACTTCTGGAAAAATCTCTTTCAGGGGATATTGTATTGCTGAAATGTTAATTCCGTGGCCATAACCTCAAATTTTCCTCCATCATGAAAATAATCTGCTTTGGCGACAGCTTGACCAGCTGCGGCGGCCCCGGCGGGCGCTTCAGCGATATCCTGCAAGAGCGCTTCCCGCAGCACCAGTTCAGCAACCGCGGCGTGGGCGGGGACACACTGGAGCGAGCCCGTGAACGTCTGGAAGCAGACGTCCTCTCGCAGCAGCCCGATGTGGTACTGGTGGAATTCGGTGCCAATGACTGGTGGCGCAATGTCCGCCCCTACCAGGCGTGGGGCACTGATCTGGAATATCTGCTGCGGCGCATCAAAGCGCAAGGTGCCCAGGCCGTAGTGCTGGGCGTCTTCGGGCCCTGGCCGGACCCCCTGACCGGACTGCCGCATACCAAGACCTATGGCGCCGACGAACGCTCTCTGGCCTATTTCCACCTGGAGCAGGATATCGCCCGCCGTTACGACTGCGAATACCTCCCTAATCACCAGTCCTTGATCATCAATGACCGCTGCTGCTGGAAAGACCGCAACCACCCCAATGAACTGGGCAACCGGCGCATCGCTGACGCACTGCAGCCCATCCTGGAGAAACTGCTGGGCACGGCCGCGCTGCCCCGGCGCAGCCGGCGCATCCGCAGCATCCGCGATTTTTGGGAGGAGGCGGTACAGGAAGCTGGCGGGAATCTGGCTGCGGTCTGCGGCAAACAGCGCCTTACTTACGCGGAAGCCGATGACCTGGCCGCTCAGCTGGGTGCCGGTCTGGCCCAGACCTGCCAGAACCCCAATCCCAAGGTCGCGGTCTGCCTGCCTAATTGCCTGGAATACTTCCTGCTGTACTGGGCAGTGGTAAAGATCGGCGGCATTATCGTGCCCATCAACCCCTGGTTGAAAGCCAACAGCCTGCAGGCGATCTTCCAGACCGTCAAACCCGACCTGCTGGTCGTGCAGAACCGCAATGACCAGGAAGCGCTGACCGCAGCCGCGCATTTTCCCAACCTGCCCCAGGCTTTCCTGGAACCCAGCGGGCGCGCCATGCGCTTCGCAGACTTGTACCGCCCCAGCCAATACTGCCCCAGGCCGGAATTGTCCGGTGCCAGCCCAGCCATCATTATGCATACCTCCGGCACCACGGGTGCACCCAAAGGCGCGATCATGCTGCACCATGACCTGATCTTCAATGTCACGACTACAGTCAAGGCACATGACTTCACCCGCAAGGATATCCACCTGCTGGTCAACCCGATGTTCCACTGCACCGCGCTGTACAGCTCTCTGCCGGCGGCGGCATACCAGAAGACGCCACTGGTCATCACCGCCGACAGCCAGCCGGAAAACATCTTCTCCCTGATTCAGCAGGAGCATATCACCACCCTGCTGACCGTGCCTACCGTGCTGCAGCGCTGTACCGCACTGCCCGATTTCAGCCAATACCGCCTGGACAGCCTGCGGGTGATCGGCTACGCCGGATCAATCATGCCGGTCAAGACCGTCCGGCGCCTGCAGGAGCTCCTCCCCGGCGTGGAACTGCATAATTTCTTCGGCTTGACTGAAACCACCTCCGCGACCCACGCGCTCAGCGGCGAGGCCGCCCTGGAACGGCCCGATTCCATCGGGCAGCTGCTGCCCTTCATCGGCGCCTGTATCATCCATGAGGACGGCAGCGAATGCGAACCGGGGCAAGTGGGCGAACTGCTGTTTGCCCGGGAGAATGTCATCAGCGGGTACTGGAACCGCCCCGGATTGCTCGAAGCCTCGCTGCTGGAACTGCGCGGACGGACCTGGTTCCGCACCGGCGACCTGGCCTGCCAGGATGCCGAGGGGTTCACTTTTATCAAAGGCCGCAAGAAAGATATGATTATCGTCGGGGGCGAGAATGTCTTCGCCGTCGAAATTGAGACCGCGCTGCTGGCGCTGCCCGAAATCAAAGACGTGGCGGTCATCGGTGTGCCGGCCACCGGCATCCGGGAGTCGCTGGGGGAGTTGATCAAGGCCTTCATTGTCCTGGAACCAGGCTGCACGCTGAGCGAAAACGCGATCCGCAAATACTGCCATCAGGCGCTGCCATCTTATAAAATCCCGCACCTGCTGGAATTCCGCCCCTCTCTGCCTCGCAACCCATCCGGTAAGATAATGAAGAACGAGCTGCAGTGACCGCCCCACGGCCCGGCAGCTCGGCTCCACCTCGCCTTAGACATTAGAAGCAAGTGTCTGAACCCTGCCGCAGGATTTCTCCACTTGCCAGCACTGCCCCCCAATTCCTGCCGGAAACGCCCCCCGCGGTCAACCGGCAGTAAGCGCTCAGCGTGAACTCCCGCGCGTGCCCGTCCTCCTGCGCCGTCCTATGCTTGAATTTTGCCGGAAAAGGAGGGACGACAATGCTGAAGAATGCTGCTGATTTGATGCCGCTCTGCTCTGCCGGCCATCATAACCATCTCCCCGGGCCGAGGCAGGCCGCTGCTGCTGTTTTTTCACCTTAATCGAACTGCTGGTCGTGATTACGATTATTGCGGTGCTGGCGTCCATGCTGCTGCCCGTGCTGGTAAAAGCGCGCAGCAAAGCCAAGTTGGCCTTGGACACGAGGGCGACATGTCGCACATTAACAAAAATGCCTTGGCGATACTCTTTTTTATAGTCGCATCGCTCTTATTCAGTTCGTGCCTTGTAAATGACAAACTTGTAGGCTACGACAAGCATAAAAAAGGTCTTATGATTTATGGTAGAATGCCAGCGGGATTGGGATTCCGTTTCCTTCCCGGCAGTTCTTCCTCACATCATCATATCTTCAACTCTTTGAGGATCGAATATAAGAAAATAGAAAGCGATGTTCTCGACAACCTCAATTTGTATTTTCTGGATAACAAATTGAACCTGGGCGCCGTGAATTATGATGATGTTTTGGCTATAACCCCAAATTTACCGCACTGCGAAAAGATTGTGCAGTCCCATAGTTATGATTGGAAGAAAGAAAAAACAGCTGAAATTTCCTTCTATATCAGAAATCAAGAACAGGAATTTTCAGAAATTAGACTTTGTGAGGGAGTTTCCTTTTTTCGGGGAGAGCAACGCGAGCAATTTGCCATGCTTAGATTTTTCTTTGCCTCAGACACTAAGAAAATCCAAGAACTCTATCTTCACCTTCCATTCACCATGAACCTAAGTTTAGTGAAGCTCGAAAATCTCGATAAATCAATTGCCGTTCCCTTTCCGTTGCATGGAGAAGATGTGCTCTTGCTCTTTGGCGAGAATCTAATCATACAGAAGGACTCCTCGCATTAATACCAAAATAAACCGCGGGTCTGCAGGGCTCCCTCCGGGCTGGGGATAAAGCGAGGCAGTAAAACCGCGTGGCAAGTACAGCTTGCAGTTGTAAAACCTCCCCAAGGCAGCATATTATCCTCCAGCCTTGTCGCCCCCCCTGCTGACATTGAAAATCCCACGGCCACAGCCTGGTCCCGGCAACGCCGGGATGGCTCGGGTCTGGCACCATCGGCACGACAAGGCGGCGGAGGCGCATTGACACCTCGCCACTCCTTTCACCAAGATTTCGCCCCCGGGCCCTAATTATGCGACTAGTCTGGCTGTCAGTTAATTCCTCCTATTCCCATTCCAGCCTAGCCCTGCCGCTGCTGCATCTGGCCAGCCGGGACGTCCCCGGCTGGGAGTGGCAGAAATTGGAGACTCTAAGCACCGACGACCCTGGCGAGACCGCCGTGCGCCTGGCTGAGATGCAGCCCGATTTGGTCTGCGCCAGTCTTTATCTGTTCAACCGCCGGCATGTGACTGATATCCTGGACCGGCTGCATGCCCTCAGCCCGGACTGCCGAGTCTTGGTGGGCGGCCCGGAATGCCTGGGAAATCAGGCAGGGGAAATAGTGCGCAGTTGCGAGGCCATCGACGGTGCAGTCAGCGGTGAGGGCGAGAGCGTGCTGCCGGAACTGCTGCGGCGACTGGCAGCCGGGAACTTTCCTGAACCGGTCACGCTGCCCATCCCGGGAGTCACAGTCC
>JAAYYJ010000063.1 GCA_012515455.1 Oligosphaeraceae bacterium | reverse complement strand
GCCAGGGCGGCACCGGGCAGCAGCAGCGACAGCCAGGAGTCCCAGTTGCCGAATTTCCTCCAGCAGTTGCAGAAGACCAGCATCAGAATGGCGGCGCAGCCGCAGGCGGGGAAGCTTCTGCCCAGGCTGCTGTCCAGGAGTGCTGCGGCCAGGAGTATGGGCAGGAAGGCCTTCTGCCAAGGCAGCAAACTGGCGAAATAGAATGCGGTCAGCAGCAGGCAGGGTACCGCGAGCTGATACAAGCCGAGGATGATCTCGGCCAGGGCAGCCAGAAACAACAGCGTGGTCAGCCAAAGCCAGAACATAATAGCGGGGTTATCCCAGGAGCAGATGGCGGTTGACGATGGCGGTGCCGCTGAGCAGCGCCCCGACGATCCCCAGGAAGCCCTGATCCGTCCCGCAGAGGAACAGATTCGGGCAGGAGCAGCGGCCGCTTCTGACTTTGTCCGGGCTGCCATAAATGGCGCCGTTCAGATGTCCGGTGTAGCGCAGGACGGTCCTGGGGGTGAACATCTCGGCGTGGGTGACCTGCTCCGAGCAGCCGGGCCGGAGTTGGTCGAGAATCTGCCGCTGGGCGGAGATTACCGCCTCCTTGGCTTGGCGGTAAGCATCGGCACTAGCCTGCAGCCAGAATTGCGGGTTGGCCAGATGGGTGAGACGGATTTGCCGGGCTGCGGGGATGCCGTCACAGCCCTGGAAATTTCCTGGCAGGCAAAAAATCTGGCTGTTGTAATCGACTGGCTCCGCAGGTACTGCGAAGCGGAAATCCGAACTGCGATTGCGGAAGATGATGGAGGGCTGCAAGCCCAGGTCGCGGGGATGGCACTTCAGGCGGAAAATCGTCTCGGTGAAACTGAGCTGCCCGGCTGCGGCGCGGCTGAATTCCGGCGGCGGCTCCTGGCAGCAGCTGGCAGTCTCGCGGCTGCCGATGCTGGAGATTACCGCCCCGGCGCTGTGCCTGCCCCCGCGGTCGTCGATGACGGCACTGACCCGGCCGTCGCAGTGGATGATTTTAGCGATGCCATTGCCCAGGGTGAGCTCGCCGCCGCAGTCCTGGAAGCGGCGCAGGAGCGCATTGAGGAAAGGCTGCATGCCATCCCGGGGCCGTCCCAGTCCTTCCAGGAAGATGCTGGTGAAGATGACGCAGAACTGGTTGAAGTCCATGTCCTGACTTTGGGCGTTGCCATAGAACATCACCGGGCAGAGCAGCATCTCCCGGAGCAGTCCGTCGGTCAGGTATTCCGCCAGCACTGCCCGAGTGGATTGCAAGGGTGCTTCGGGGGAAAGGAAGTCGGTGTTGCGGATGCGGCAGAGCAGCGCCTGGAAGCCTCCCTGCTGCTGCGGGAAGGCACGGGCGATTTCCTGCTCGAAGTCGTGGAAATCATTGGTGATGCGCAGGGTGCAGCCGGGGAATTCCAGGAGGGAGAAATTCTGGGCCTGCAACTGCAGTTCCGAACGGCTGAGGCGCAATTGGCGCAGCAGCTTGTTCAAGGGTGCGCTGCGGTCCTGCTCTGGGGCCAGATTGGTCAACGCGTGCAGGCCGACATCCATGCTTTCCCGGCCGGAGGGGAAATAGGAGTTCAGCCCCCCTGGCAGGAAGTGACGTTCGAAGATCCGCACCCGCTGCCCGAAGTGGGCCAGGCGGATGCCGGCGGCCAGGCCGGAGAGGCCGGCACCGATGATGATGACATCATAATCAGGCATAAGACATCAGGCAAACCAGCGGGTGCAAGCCGTCAGAAGGGCAATTCCGGATTCTGGGCAGAGGGATTCTCGGTCTCAGCTTTGCGCCGGCGGGGCCGGCGGGGTTTCTCCGGGGTGGTGCTTTCCCCTGCGCCGGCGCTGGCCGGCTCCAGGTCGCTCTCCAGGTCGTGCACCGAGCGTTTGCTGGGGGGGCGGGGGATATCCAGGAGGGCATATACTTCCTCGGCCGCCAGGGTTTCCTTCTCCAGCAGGGTCTCAGCCAGCAGGTTCAGTTTGTCCAGATGCGCTTCCAGCAGATTGCGTACCCTGCGCTCAGAGTTCCCGATAATCTTGCGGACCTCTAGGTCGATCTCGCGGGCGGTCTCCGGACCGTGGTCCTCGCTGCGGGTGATGTCCCGTCCCAGGAAGATGTGCTCCTGCCGGCCGGCATAATTGATGAATCCCAGCTGGTCGCTCATGCCCCACTGGCAGACCATCTTGCGGGCGATGTCGGTCGCCTGCAGGATATCCATTGAGGCACCGGTGGTGACATCAGCGAAGACCAGCTCCTCGGCAATGCGCCCGCCCATGCAGACGGCGATGTAATCCAGCAGCTGGTTGCGGGAATGGTGCAGCTCGTCCTGCTCCGGCAGCTGCATGGTCGCACCCAGGTAGGCCACGCCGCGCGGGATGATGGTGATCTTGTGCAGCGGGATGGCATTATCGCGGAGCATCCCGACCAGCGCGTGCCCGGCCTCATGGTAGGCGGTCAGGCGGCGGTCCTTGTCGTCAATGCGGCGGCTGCGGCGTTCCTTGCCCCAACGGACCTTGTCACGCGACTCCTCCAGCTCCGCCAGGCCTACCGCATTCTTGTTGTTGCGGGTGGCCAGCAAGGCAGCCTCATTAAGCAGATTGGCCAGGTCGGCACCGCTGAAACCGGAGGTCCCCCGGGCGATAATGCGCAAATCCAAATCGGGGTCGATGGTGATTTTTTTGGCATGGACTTTCAGGATTGCGAGACGGCCCCGCAAATCGGGCAGATCGATGGTGATTTGCCGGTCGAAACGTCCGGGCCGGAGCAGGGCCGGGTCGAGGACATCGGGGTGGTTGGTGGCGGCCAGGACGATGACTCCGGAGTTGGGCTCGAAGCCGTCCATTTCCACCAGCAGTGCGTTCAGGGTCTGCTCGCGTTCGTCATGCCCGCCGCCGATGCCGGAGAAGCGGGAGCGTCCGACTGAGTCGAGTTCATCGATGAAGATCAGGCAGGGGGCCATTTTTTTCCCCTCTTCGAACATATCCCGGACCCGGCTGGCGCCGACGCCGACGAACATCTCCACGAAATCCGAGCCGCTGATGGAAAAGAACGGCACGTCGGCTTCGCCGGCGATAGCTTTGGCCAGCAGGGTCTTGCCGGTGCCGGGGGGGCCGACCATCAGCACGCCGCGGGGAATCTTCCCCCCCAGGCGCTTGAAGCGGTCGGGATTTTTCAGGAAATCCACGATCTCCTGCATCTCCTCCTTGGCCTCCTCGATGCCGGCGACATCCTTCAGAGTGACCCGTTCAGTGCTGGGGTTGAGCATCTTGGCCCGGCTTTTGCCGAACTGCAGCGCCCCGCGGCCGGCGGCCTTCATGGCCCGGGAATAGACGAAGAAGATCACTACTGCCAGCACCAGTATGGGCAGGATGGAATACAGGAAGCTCTGCCAGAATTTACCGGCTGGAGACACCTCGCGCTGCGGGCAGTGTTCCCGGATCAGCTGGTCGATCTTATCCGTATAGATGACTTTGCTGTGGAAGGCGCGCAGCTCATCCCCGGTTTGGCTGTTCTGGTTTCCGGGCAGGAGATATTTGCCCCTGACCACCTGAATCATGCTGGCGGCCTGCTCTTCCACCGTGATTTCCTGAATCCGGTCCTCCAGCAGGTACCGCTCGAATTCCGAGGCCGAGAGTTCATCCAGCCTGCCGCTGTTACCGGAACGGAAAAGCATCAGCAGCAACGGCGCGATCAGCAGCAGCACCAGCCAGAACAAGAGTTGTTTTTTCGGGGCCTGGGGATGGGGCAGGGGGGGGGTCCGGGGCGGGGGGGTATCTTTTG
>JAAYYJ010000062.1 GCA_012515455.1 Oligosphaeraceae bacterium | reverse complement strand
GAGTGCTTCAATCTCACTATCTATGAGAGCTGGGGCGAGAAAGAAGCCGAACTCCTCAGCGAGGCCTTCCGGAAAGTCGACGCGGCATTCGCTAAATAAGCTTGCGTAGCACGCTCATATGGCGCCCTACACCAGGGCGCCGTTTTTTTTGCCCCAGACGGGGGGGGGAGGCAGGCCTCAGGCCTTCCAGCAGGCGGCCTGGCGCTGGCCAATTGCCCGCAGCGCCGGCGCTACTTCCCGGCACTGCTGGTCGGCCAGAGGGCAGCGCTCTGCAAACGGACAGCCGGGCGGCGGATGCAGCAAACTGGGGACATGCCCAGGGATATGCTGCAGCCGGCCCCGGCCCTGCTGCAAACTGGGTATGGATGCCAGCAGCCCCTGAGTATAGGGGTGGAGCGGCTGGGCAAAGAGTTCCTGCACCGCGCCAGTCTCCACAATATGCGCCGCATACATCACCGCGACCTGGTCGCACATTTCCCAGATCACCCCCATGTCGTGGGTAATCAGCAGCAGCCCCGACTGATCACCCCGGATTTCCCGCATCAGATCGAGAATCTGGGCCTGGATGGTCACATCCAGGGCGGTGGTCGGCTCGTCAGCAATAATCAAGCGTGGCTGCAAGGCCATCGCCATCGCAATCATGACCCGCTGCCGCATCCCGCCGGAGAGCTCGAACGGATACGCTTTCAGGCACCGTTCCGGATCGGCTATGCCCACCCGCCGCAGCCATTCCCGGGAATGCTCCCGGATCGCCGCAGCGCCTAAATCCGTATGCAGGCGATACACCTCGGCCAGCTGCTTCTCCACCCGGTGCAAGGGCGATAAAGCAGTCATCGGCTCCTGAAAAATCACCCCGATCTCGCGACCGCGAATTTGCCGCATTTCGTGGACCGGCAGGGACAGCAGCTCCCGGCCGCAGAAATGAATCTCCCCGGCGCTGATGCGTCCCGGCGGTTGGGGGATCAGCCGCGGGATGCTCATGGCGCTGACGGATTTCCCGCAGCCGGATTCCCCCACCAGCCCCAGGGTCTGCCCGGCTTGCAGACTGAACGATACCGCCTCGGCAGCCCGGATATTCCCCTCGTCGGTGCTGAAATCCACCGTCAGGTTCTGTACCGACAGCAATACGCTCTGTTCCGCCTGCCCGAGCATCCGCTATTCCTTGCCGCTGCTGCCGGGAGCCGAGCCTTCCCGCAGTTCCACCCGCCGGATTTTGCCGCTGATGGTCTTGGGCATCGCCGTGACAAAATCCACGATGCGGGGATATTTATAGGGCGCGGTGTTAGCCTTGACAAAACTCTGCAGTTCCAGACGCAGCTCATCGCTGGGCTGGTAGCCGCGACTGAGCACCACGGTGGCCTTGACCACCTGCCCCCGCACCGGGTCGGGCACACCGGTGACCGCACATTCGGTCACCGCAGGATGCTGCATCAGCACGCTCTCGACCTCGAAGGGGCCGATGCGGTATCCCGAGCTCTTGATGACGTCATCGGCCCGCCCGACATACCAGAGGCAGCCCTCTTCATCCTGCCAGGCCACATCGCCGGTATGATAATAGCCGTCGTGCCATACGCTCTGGGTACGCTCCTGCTCCCGGTAATAACCATGGAAGATACCCGGCGGCAGAGATGCGCTGGTCTTCACACAGATCTCGCCCTCCTCCCCGACCTCGACCTGCTGCCCTTCCCGGTCCAACAGCTCGATCTGATATCCCGGTGAGGGCTTGCCCATGGAACCGGGTTTGGGAGTCATCCACGGCCAATTGGCAGTGGTGACCACCAGCTCGGTCTGGCCGAAGGCCTCCATCAGGCGCAGGCCAGTCTTCTCCAAAAAACGATTGTAGACCTCGGGATTAAGCGGATCGCCCGCCACCACGGCGTATTTCAGGCAGCTCAAGTCGTACTGGCTGAGGTCCTCCTTGATCAAAAAGCGGTACACCGTGGGGGGGGCACAGAAACTGGTGACCCGATGCAGGATCAGGTTCCGCAGCATATTGGCGGCCTCGAACTTGTCGTAGTCATAGACAAAGACCGCCGCT
>JAAYYJ010000061.1 GCA_012515455.1 Oligosphaeraceae bacterium | reverse complement strand
GCTCGACAACTGGATGGCATGACAGGGGTAATTTAATCGATGTTGTTGCCAAGTCAAATAACGACCGCAAAAAAACAGCAGGCCGTCTGAATCAGTTGTAGACCTCCCAGAAACGGTGGTAGTAGCGGTAGGAGTAATCCGCTGTGTCGGCGACCGGAAAGCCCGGCCCGGTCACCCGGTCGCGCTTGCGTTAGAATCGAAAAGGCGAAAAGGCTCCTTTGGAAATCTGTTCTTCCAATCAGTCAAATTGTCCTCCTTCTGCACAGCTATAGTCTCTGTCACCCATCAATGGGCATCTTCCAACCTTGGCGAGAAATGAGTATTCGACATATTCCCTCCCAGCGTGAGTATGTCTCACCTATAATGACCAATAACACCTTTCGCCGGCTTGAATTGGATTCATAGAGCAAAGAGTTTTCGGGCGTTGCCGGCAAAGATGGCTTCCCGTTGCTTGCGGGTGAGATTTTCACCGAGGACCCCGCCGACCTGCATGGCTGCGCTGCAGACGGGAAAATCGCTGCCAAAAAGAAAACGCTCCACACCCACCTCCTTCACTCCATAGGCTAGCATACCATGGCGGAACAACCCGGTGCCGCAGATGTCCAGATAAGCATTGGGATGCCGCTTGAGCAGTGCCAGTTTTTGGAGGTAATCTGCACGTTCGCCGGGGTGGGCGATGATCACGTTGAGTTTCGGGAACAGCGTCAACAACTGTTCGATATCCTCCAGCGTAGTGGGATGAATACTGACGACATAGCCAAGTTGAGAGGCCAGGTCCCAGACCGGATTCATGCTGCTCACGGCATAGGCATCCCAGGCCATATAGTATGGAACCAGTTCACCAATCAGACGGACTCCCTGGGCGTGCAGACGCTCCAGTTCCTGACAGGATTCATCCGGGAACTGACTGTGTACATGGGCTCCCGGAAGGTAAAAACCAGGATACTGCTGCCGAAATTCCAGTGCGTCCTGGTTCAGTGCCCTTATGGGCGTAAAATCGTCGCCAGCCAGTTTGCGAACGATTGACCCCGCGCATAAAGATATGCCCTGCTGTCGAAGATGGGCAACAAATCCCTCGACGGTTTGGACAGCCTGATATTGGTTGATGCAACAATCCGGGTGCAAAAATGGATGCAGATGTGCGTCGATAATTTCGTAATCCATGTTCTCTATCCCTGTAACTCCAAAACATCATGTTTACAATTGTGAGTCTGCTCCAGGAGGTAAAGCAGCTGGCGGCCGGCAGCGGTTTTTCCCTGCGCCTGGACAATGCTGAAGGCACTGCCTGGATCGACCAGGTGCAGCTGTGCGAGGGACCCTAGGCGCAGCTCACAGGAACCATTTTTGCGGTCCTGCCGGCCCTGCAGGGTTACGATTTTCTCACGCTTTTGCCTGTATGGCGCTGGATCGCAGCGATGCATGCCAAGGTAAATTCCTGGGTCGCGAATGGCGCCGCATAATAATCGGACAGTCCCAGCCGGAGCGCCTTGGACTGCCCCAGGGGATGATATGGTTCCACCTGGACCTCCGACACCGCCGGCAGGTTCTCCGCCAGTTCCCCAATGCCGGCGAGTTCCGGCTGCGAATCGTTCATCCCCGGAATCAGCGGACAACGCAGGATGATCTTCACACCCGCTGCTGCCAGCGAATCCAAGGTCCGGCGGACCGGCGCCAGCGGAACACCCGTGAACTGCAGGTGTTTTTCGGCATCGAGAGACTTGATATCGAACAGGAACAGATCGGTAAAGGGCAAGATATTCTGGAACTCCTGCCACGGCGCAACCCCGCAGGTCTCTAGCGCGGTATGAATGCCATTGGCCGACGCTGCGCGCAACAGGGCTTCGGTAAACGCGAATTGCGCCATCGGCTCACCGCCGGAGAGTGTCATTCCGCCGCCCGAATTCTGATAGAACGGCCGGTCAGCCAGTACTGCGGCAAGCACATCTTCGATAGTCCGATACTGGCCGCAGAGTTCCAACGCCCCAGTCGGGCAGACATCAGCGCATTTGCCGCAGGCAAGGCAGAGGTTCCGGGCAAAGACATGCCGGCCAGCCTCGAAACTGTGGGCGCGATTGGGACAGACTGCCGCGCATTTGCCGCACCTGGTACACTTCCCCGGGGAGTAGAGCAGTTCCGGCCGCGCGGTCCAAGATTCCGGATTGTGGCACCACAGGCAGCGCAACGGACAACCTTTGAGGAATACCGTCGTCCGGATCCCCGGGCCGTCGTGGAGGGAAAATTTCTGGATGTCGAAGACAATCGCCTGGCTATTCATGTGATTTTCTAGCGCAAGTGGTTACAAAGCAGGCGCCGCGGATTGTCCTGCAGCAATTTGCAAATCTGCATTTCCGTTACGCCATGGTTGCGCAAGGCTGGAACCGCTTCCTCGTGGATGCAGCAAAGTCCGTTGAATTCTGCCGGATTCCGTTGCGAATTCGCCTTTTCGCAGACCTCAAGCGGATAACAGATGAAATCGTGGGAAAGGAAGAGACGGTCTTCATATCCTTCGGCGATCAGTTCCGCCAGAATCGCGGCTTTGCGTTCAACCTTCCCGCGAAACAACCGGTCGATGGAGATCAGGCAACCGCGCCGCAGCAGTTTGCGCGCATAGTCCGCGGTTCCGGAATCTCCGGCGTGACCGATTACGATCCGGTCGAGGTCCGCGCCGCAACGTTCGAAGACGTCGAGCATAGCACAGCCGGTCTCCTGAGAAGAGTGGGAGTGGGCAAAGAGCGGCAGCCCGGTCAGTTTCTGTACCCGGCCCATGACTTCCACGCCGGCGGGCGAAGCGCTGCCCTCTGCCGCACACTTGAGGATGCCGGGGCGGATGGAAGTGCCTTCAATCCCGTAAGTGCATTCTGCCGCAAAATAGTCCGCTAAGAGTTCCGGCGGCAGGCGCTCCAGACCGAATTCCGGATAATAATACAGCCCGGAGGAGGCGACGATGTGGACGCCTGAGCGTTGCGAAATGGCTTCCAGCAGACGGACGTCCCGGCCGAGGCACGGCGGAGTGGCATCCACGAACAGCCCGACCTGATGTTTATCCTTCAGTCGCTGCAGTTGGGCGGCGGCGGCGGCGATGACTTTTTCGCGCCGGAACCACGCCTCGCCGAAGACGCGGGAAAAAGTTGGTGACACGCAGACAATGTGTTCATGGATCAGGATGTCTCCGGACTCCTGCGGTTCCATTGAACCGGTAACGGTTTGGATCATGAGTTAACTCCTTAACCGTGCCGAGGCGGCCCCCCCGGTATTCTCGCAAGATTAGAGGTGATATTCTGTGCGGGCAATCACGTTGTCCTGGATGCGCTCGTCGAGTTTGACAAAAGAGGCCGAAAAGCCGGAGACCCGCACGCGCAGACTCTTGTATTTGTCCGGCTCCAGTTTGGCGGCCAGCAGATCCTCCCGCGAGACATGATTCAGCTGGATGTGGAGTCCGCCTGCTTGAAAATAGGTCTCGATCAGCGACACCAGCTTGTCGAAGCTCTCGTCGTTTTGCACGGTTTCCTCTTCGACGGAGAGATTCATGATGGTATCGCCGCACATAATGCCGGTCGTGTCCATGTGGGCGACTGCAAGCAGCTGGGAAGTCGGCCCGTCATGATCCTTGCCCTCAGATTGCCCACTGCCGAAAAGCAGTGCGCTGCCGGCGACTCGTCCGTCGGGCGTGGCTTGGGTCAGAGCGCCGTAGCGGGCAAAATGCCAGTTGTACCCGGTCAGATTTCCGTAGGTAAGGGGGTAGCCGTACAGGTCGGTGCGGTCCTGCGCGAACTCGTAAAGGCTGCTATGGAAGCGCCTGGCCATGGAGTTGGAAAACTCGTCATTGTTGGCAAAAAATTGGCCGTGATGCAGAATGGCCGTCCGCAAGTCTTCGTACCCTTCCCAGTTCCGGTCCAGAGCAGTCAGGAGTTCTTGCATAGACACGCGTTTTTCCGCAAAAACGAACTGTTTGATGATGCAGAGAGAGTCGATGAGGTTGGTCCCGCCCATAAGGTGGGCACAGACCAGGGCGCGGGCCGCGCCGCCCCTGGTCGCACTTTGGGCCCGCTTGATGCACCCTTCCAGGAACAGCGAGCTGAGCACATTGCAGTCGCGCGAGCGGAGCATGTTGAAGCGGTTGGAGTAATCAAGAACCGTTTCCAAATCGCGGAACAGCTCCTGCTGGAATATGGCATAGAATTGCTCAAATTCACTGCATGCGAGGATTTCCTGCCGGCGCTGGTTCAAGGTATTGACCAATGCACGCACAATATTGACCGTGTTTCCGCCCAGGCTCATGCCGCCTTGAAAGGCCGGTTCGTTGCAGCCGACCATGATGTAATCGTATGCTTGTTCCCAGGGAATTTTACTGATCTTGAGCAGGGCCTCGATGCGGGGCTCGTCGTTGACGAAGGCAAAGCGTTTGTTTTTGTCCTTGCGCTCACAATCCATGACCTTGTAAAGCACTGCCCGCGGCGTTTTTTTATTCCAGCGCAGTGAGAGTTGCGGACGGATGAGATCGCATTCTAGCATGGCTTCGCGAATGAGTTCGGAAAGGTCGTTGAAGCCGTCCTCGTGGTCGATGGTGTACCCGCCGATCACGAAATGCGATTCAGCACCGCGGTCCCAGTTGGCGCTCGTTAGCCGGGTATAGCCATGGATCATGATGAAGAGCTCCTGCAGAAGCTCTTTCGCATGTTCCCGGCTCAGGGTCCCGTCTGAGATACCCTGCTGATATAGCGGATACAGGTACTGGTCCGGACGACCGATGCTGTCGGCCAGGAACTGGAAATTGAAATAGACCACTTGTATTGCTTCTTCGAAAGACGAGGCGGGATGCATGGGGACCCTGGCACAGTTGGCCGCCATGCGCAGCAGCGTTTTTTTCCGGTCAGGGTCAGCGCATTTAGCCGCCGCATCCCGGCATGCGGCGGCATTCTGATCCGCGCGACGGGAGATTCCCCGGATCATCATTTCAAATGCAGCGAGGAAATTCAAGCGCTCCTGATTGCCGATAAAAAGCTTCCTGGTCGCAATAATCTCCTCCCGCAGGCCCTGCAAGCCGATCCGGAGCAGCTTCCCGAAATCCTGGTTCGAATGCTGCCACTCCATGGTACAGAGATTTTCCTGCGGCTTGTTATAGTAAAGGCTGAAGGCCTCCTTGATTTTGTTATGCCCCAGGCGCGGGAAGAGGTCCGCTTCGACCGAACCGTCGAAGCGCATCAGCCCGACCAGCTCGTTGTCATCGGTAAAAACCACCGGTTGCGCCGCCATATATTCGGTGAGACGTTTGGCAATCCGCATGGGTTCTGCGAGTTTCTCATCGAAGTCATCATACGAGACTGCGACCACTGGCGGATATATCTCTTCTTCCCGGACCTTTTTTTCCAGACGTGCAATGCGTTCGTTCATAGCGCTCTCCTAAGTGACTGCTGCATTTGAGGATTAATATAGTCCAAGAGGCACAAAATGGAATGGCATTTGCGCTAAATTGCGGATTGATTCCTGATTTACATGCGAGGTCTGCGATTTACTGTCTGCGGGTTTGACTTTCCGCAAATAGCAGATATTGTTTTCCACCGCCGCACACCAGGACAATCACGCGCAAGTTTTCCTGCGGACCTTGCCCGTCCGCGACGCTACCGTTGCGTTCAGGGTACACCCAGACGCCGGCGGTGACGCCGAGGCGCGCTACTTTCCGTCAACCCTTGCCACCGCCCCTTTTTACGCACAAGGACATGTCGATGTCTACTCCCCAACCCCGTCCTGAGCATCCTCGCCCCCAGTTCTTCCGCCCCGCCTGGATCAACCTGAATGGCTGGTGGACTTATCGCTTTGATTTCGGCCTGAGCGGAATCGCCCAAGGCTGGCAGCATTCCACCGCCTTCGAGCAGCAGATACTCATTCCCTTTGCGCCGGAAAGCCAACTCTCCGGCGTCGCATACCGGGATTTCATTCCCGCAATCTTTTACCATCGGGTCATTGCCATCCCCCAGGAATGGTCCGGCAGCAGAATTCTGCTGCATTTCGGTGCTGTGGATCAAATTGCCACCATCTACATCGATGGCACGGAAATATCCCGGCACTACGGCGGCTCGGCGTCCTTCACCGTCGATTTGACCGAATCGGTCCGGCCAGGGGCTGAACACCACTTGGTGGTGCAGGCCGTGGACGATGTCCGCTCCGGCCTGTATGGCGGCGGCAAACAGTGCCCGGATTATCATTCCCGGGGCTGCCATTACACCCGCACCACCGGAATCTGGCAAACCGTTTGGCTGGAAAAAGCCGCTCTCAGGGGCCTGAAATCCTGCCGCATCATACCCGATCTGGACAACGGTGCATTCAGCTTTGCGCCGGTTTTCCACGCGGCAGAGCCCGGGGATCTGCTGCAGATTGAAGTATGGGCCGGAGACAAGCTGGCGGCTTCCGGGCAAATGCATCCCAGCCCGGGGGCCACCATCTCTCTGCCGCTCGCGGTTTTACAGAGTTGGTCCCCCGAATCGCCCTTCCTGTACGATATCCGCTTCCGGGTTATCGATGCCTCTGGCGCGGAAATAGACTACGTGGAAAGCTACGCCGGGCTGCGCCAAATCACTATTTCGGGCGATCGCATTCTGCTGAACCACCAGCCGCTCTATCAGCGTCTGGTGCTGGACCAGGGCTTTTATCCGGATGGCTTGTGGACTGCCCCCTCGGACACCGCCTTGAAGCAAGACATCGAGTTGAGTCTGGCGGCAGGATTCAATGGCGCCAGATTACACCAGAAAGTATTCGAGGAGCGTTTTCACTACTGGGCTGACCGCCTGGGATATCTGACCTGGGGGGAATTCGCCAGCTGGGGCCTGAAGCTGGCCAATCCGGAAGCGCAGTTGAATTTTCTCCAGGAATGGTCGGAAGTGGTGGCAAGAGATGCAAACCATCCCTCAATCATCACCTGGTCGCCGCTCAATGAAAGCTACAGCCCCGATTCCCGCTACTTACGGGGGGTGTTCCCGGATCAGGAGGCACTGGCAGGATACCGGCGTTTCATCCGGCGGATATACAACCTGACCAAACAGATAGATTGCACCCGCCCGGTCAACGACAGCTCCGGTTATCTGCACGTGCGCACCGATTTATGGACGGTGCATTGCTATCGCAACAATGCTGAAAAACTCATGCAGTAGCTGTTCCCGGAAAATTCTCCGGTGATGATGCACAACCCTGAATTCGAATGCGGCTACACCGGCCAGCCGTACCTCGCGGACGAAATCGGCGGCTTCATGTTTGTGCCTCCGGGGCGGTCCAAATTCACCGAAAAATCCTGGGGCTATTATGGTATGGAACTGAAAAACGAGGACGAATTCTGCGCTGTCATCGCGGAACAGGTGCAAGCCTTGTTGAAAGAGCCGAGAGTCTCCGGCTTCTGCTACACTCAATTGACCGATATTGAGCAGGAGCAGAACGGCATCTACAACTATGACCGGACCCCCAAGGCCGCACCCCATAAGATCCGACAGGCCGTCAACCCTGCTGGCCCGCGTTGACGCCGCTGTGCACCGCCTCTCCGCCGCATTCCGGGAATCACTCTTCGCCCTGGCGCGCGGCGAAACCGCACACTGGATATTTGCCTGGCGAAGGTTATATTTCCTCCGATACCAGCCGGAATCGGCACTGCACCGCTGCCTCCTTAAAACCCAGCCCGCGAATTTACTATGACAGACAACACCCTGCAAATCGGTTTTGGCCGGCGCGACATCACCCCGGCACTGGGCACTTACCTGACCGGATACGGCGATGACGAACGCCCGGCAGAAGAAATCCTCGACCCCCTCCATGCCACCGCAATGGTCGTTTCCCAAGCCGGGACCACAGCCGCGGTGATCGGCCTGGACTGGTGTTTCATCTGCGAGCAGTACACGGAGATGATCCGGCAGGCCATCGTCCAAAAGACTCCCTTTCGACCCGAGAATATCCAGCTATCCTGCAGCCATACTCACTCCGGGCCGCATACCCGCTTGCGCAAGACCATC
>JAAYYJ010000060.1 GCA_012515455.1 Oligosphaeraceae bacterium | reverse complement strand
TGTTTAATCCACCAGGCGGCGTAGCTGCTCAGTTTGGCACCTTTGCTGGGGTCGAATTTCTCCACCGCCCGCATCAGGCCGATATTGCCTTCTGAAATGAGGTCCAGCAAGGGCAGCCCGAGGCCCTTGAAATCATGCGCGATTTTTACCACCAGGCGGAGGTTGCTGCGGATCAGCTTGCTGCGGGCTTCCGTGTCACCATGGGCAATTTTATCGGCCAGGATACTTTCTTCCGCCGGGGTGACTAACGGATACTTGCTGATATTCATCATATACAGTTTCAAAGTGTCATTATCAGATAGCATATTTATTCCCCTGCAACCATATGATTCCCCAAATCCATTTCCAAGCCAAGTATATTTCCAGACCCTTTATGCATTGATGCCCGGCACTAGACTCTACCAGAGATGAATATAGTTAGCCACTGTATATTAACGCAAATAAAAACAATATATTGGTGTTGAGAAAAAAAATTCCCGATGCGGTTCAGATAATGATGGCTCCGCCTGCCCGCAGGAGCTTCCGGACTGCCTGGACATCAATGCTGGTGACCGGCTGCGAGCTGTCCAGCGCCTGCATCGCAGCTGCGCCGGCGGCTTCGCCGCATTGGTTGAGGTTCACCATGACCCGGACGGCTCCGAAGGCCTCCCGGTCGGCATCGAGCATCCTGCCGGCGCAGAGGATGTTCCTGGCTCCGCGGGGAATCAGGCAAGACAGGGGGATCTGATAGCAGGGCAGTGATTGTCCTTCCGGGAGCCAGCGCCCGGAGGCTATGCGGGTGCCGTTTCTGGTGGTGCTTGTGCTGCCATCCAATCGTTTGAAGGTAATTGAGTCGTCCTGGTCATTGTGGATATCCACCGGATAGGTGCCGTTGGCGATGGCCTCAGGGCAGGGGCGTCCTGAGAGCAGGTCCTGTCCCTGCAAGGTGCCGATGGACTCGATATGCAGTCCCTCGCGGATGCCGATTGCCGCGGGCAGGGTTTCCAGGTAAATCTTCTGTTCCGGCAGTTCTTGGCGGAGCATCTGCAGCAGCGCCCGAATTTGCCGGCGTGCGGTCAGCTCGGCTTTGCTGATTTCCTCTGCGTTGTCGCAGTCACAATTCAGCACCCTGGTGCCAGCCAGCATGTACAGGGTGCTGTTGGGTTGCTGCATGCCCCAATAGTAGCCGCAGGGGAGGTCTGGCAGGCGGTCGCGGTATCTCTCGATGCACTCCCGCAGATCAAAGGCGGGCGGGAAGGACCAGTTGCTGAATCGGGCGCAGCTGCTGGGTGGCTGCGGGTGTACCGGCCGGCGCATGGGTAACTGTGCGCTTTTGCAGAGCACACCATCGCCGCTGGCATCGAGGAAAATTTTTGCTTTTATGGCGAAACGTCCGGATTTATTTTCCGCCACAATGGCCTGGCAGTCGCCCTCACCTTGCATAATTGCGCGTGAGAATGTGGTATGCAGGTGCAACGTGAGATTTTTTTCCCGGGCGACCATGGCATCCAGCTCGAGGGTCAGTTCTTCGGGGTTCAGCCGGATGCCGCGCTGTCCGCCCTCGGCACTGAAATCGGTGCAGGCGCCGGTTCGGGCCAGCTGCTGCAGGGTCTCGAGGGTCAAGCCGGCGATAATCTGCTGGCTGCCGGTGGTGTCGTACAGCGAATGCCACATCCCGACCAGTCCAAGCGTGGCTACGCCACCCAGGCGATTCTGCTTTTCCAGCAATATCACTTTAGCGCCCAGGCGGGCGGCCCGGATGGCAGCGAACACCCCCGTGCAGCTGCCTCCGATCACACAGAGGTCGCATTCTGCCAGCACAGGCAGCGTTTCGGCCGGGATAATTATATGCATGCGAAAAAATCCATGGTTTGCAGTACAGGTGCAGCCGGGCGGCGGATATAAGATACCCTGTTTCGTGGTTCTTGCAACCGGGCAGGCGGGAAAGCATCTGTCGCGTGCTTCTTGGTCCGCATGGGGCAGGGCAATCGCGCGGCGTGGTCAGCCGGCGGTGGTCTGGGCAAAGAGTTCTTCCAAGAAGGTGTGGCAGTCGGCCACGATTCTGTCATCGATATCGTCAACGAAGATATACGGCCCGAAACGGAGGCGGGTGGCTACCTCGTATCCGCCCCGGGCAACGGCTTCCCGGTCGACCAGGTAGGCGACCGTGCCGTTGCTTTGGCTGCAGACCAGAGTGTGCTGGTACGGACTCGCGGCCCGGGTGCGCAGGGAAATGCTGGAAAAAACCTCGCCCGGCAAGGGCACGATGGCCAGCGGACCGATGGCAAGCAGAGTCTGGCGATACGCCAGGCTGCTCCGGGGCGGCTCCTGCCAAGTCTGCAGCACCATCTGCGCGTATTCCTTTTGCCAGGTGGTATCATGGTTCAGAAGCTTCTCCGCTTCTTCTTTGCGCAGCAGCGGCTGGTAGGGCAGAGTCAAGGAGAAGGTCTTGACTGTCAGCGGCAGGCGGGAGCGGAATTCCTTGATGCTGAGCAATGCGCCGATTGCGTCTGTGGCAGCCCGGTAACCGACCTCGCGGACCGATTCCACACCATCGCCACCGCCGGCCTTGAGATGGCCGTCCGGGGTGACGCAGTTGGTCCG
>JAAYYJ010000059.1 GCA_012515455.1 Oligosphaeraceae bacterium | reverse complement strand
CTCTTTTCTGCATTTTGGCCGTGATGCTGCGCGCGGGCACCGTGACGCTTTTCGATGCGGCCGCCCCGGAACAATACAAATGGAGTGACCGGACCTGCGGCTGGATTAAGGACAGTGATTTGAAGCCGCGCAGCAGAATTACTGGCGAGACCCTGGAAATCACTTACACCGGCAGTCAGGGACAAGCCCGCACTACTTTTATGGTGTCCGGCATGGACAGCCTCCCCCCCCAAGTAACTGTCACTGGATTGAGGGTGACGCTGGACAGCAATGCCAAGGAATACAGCAAGCTTAGCCTGGCCGCATCCTTCGCCGACGGCACCGCCGCGAGTTTCCGCATCCCTTTGACTGCCGGAATGAAAACGTACACCCCGCAGCTGGTCTTCCGTCGCACCAAAGAGCCGATCAACTGGCGCACCTTGAAATTGCTCAATATCGACAACGACGATCCGGATTTGAAATTGCAGATTCGCAGCTTTGCTCTAGACACCCTCAATGTCGAGCTGGAGAGTGCAGTTGTCCCCGTGCTGGCAGTGCGCCGGGTATGCGAGGTTCTGCCAGTTGCGCCGGTGCCCGGCCAAGGCCTCGCCCCCTGGACGCGCTTCAGCGATCACCAGGTCATTCCGGTCGATGAGAGTCCGCTGCAAGTGGAATTGAGCTACGGGGAGCGGGAGCTGCTGATTTCCGTCCGCAGCGAATTCGAGACCCCACCGCGGGCCAAGGTCAGTGCCCACGACGGGTATGTCTTCACCGACGAGGCCCTGGAGCTGCTCTTCTCGCCGTGGCGGGACAACCAGAAATTCATGCAGTTCACCATCAATGGTGCTGGAGCCGTGTTTGACATGAAGCGCGATTTCGATCCCGTCGCGGCGGAGGTGATTTACAACCGCGGCTGGTCTCTGCCGCACCGGAAATCCTTGTCCTACCAGGATTCAGTTCAGTCATACAGCTTGAGCTTTCCCCTGTCCGAGCTGGGATTTGTGCCCTCACAAGAGCGCTTCATCAACTTCCAGGCGGCTCATTATTATGACCGGGAGCGCAAGCATCAGACCCTCTGCTGGAATCCGACCAGCCGTTTTCCGCAACCGCGGAATTTCGGGGTTCTGGTGTTCAACAATACCCCTTTCGGGGCTGGGGAAATAAACATCACCCGGGTCAGCGCTCTTACTCAACCCCGGAATCCCAATTATCTGTGTTTCAGCTTTGTGGCAGAGTGCACCGCTCTGCCGGCCGGAGATTACCAGCTGAAGCTTTTTTTGACCAACCCTCAGGGGGCTCTGCTCAGCAAATCTCTGCCGATTGCGGGTGGCGGACAGACAACGCCTGAAATCCATATTGAGGCATTTCGCCAAAGCGGTTTCTATTCGGCCTATCTGGCCCTTGAAAATGCAGCCGGGGACTGGAAAATGGCGGCAGTCAATTACAACTATTCCACCCCGTTGCGCGACCGTTTCGGTGAAATGCTGCTCTGTCCGGAACCGAAGCAGATGCAGAAAAAAGACGGCGTCTTCGACTGTCTGCCTGGCATCAGCGTGCAGACTTCAGCTGATGCTACTGACCGGACCAGGCGCACTGCCGAAATGACCGGCGCAGAATTGGCGGGGTTTGTGCATACTGGCGGCCCGAACATCGTCGAACTGTCGCTTCAGCCAGGGCTGTCTCTCCCGGCGGAAGGGTACCAGCTCAGCGTCACCCCGGCAAAAATCACCATCACCGGGCAGGATGAAGCCGGCTTGTACCGCGGCACCCGCACTTTACTGCAATTGGTAAAGAGTCAGATGCAGCGTGATGCGGCCCTGAAAATACCCTGCCTGGAGATAGCTGATTTCCCGGATTTGCCAAACCGGATTTTCCGCATCTGCCATCCCCGTTCCCGACGTTTCAAGGTCCAGGAATTCCGGGGAGTGGAATATCTGCTCAATTATATCGACCGTTTTGTCGCTGACCAGAAATACAATGTTTTCCAGCTGGACATCACGGGGGTGACGCGCTTCCCCCGCTACCCGGCTTTCAACCATCCGGAAGACGACCTCTACAGCCTGGAAGACTGGAAACGGATTGCCGATTTCTGCCGTGAGCGGTTTATTGAATTCATCCCGGCCCTGCCGGCCGGTAGTCACGAAGGCTGGCTGCTGAATTATTTCCCGCAGTATGCCATGCCGGGCTTCTCCACTACTG
>JAAYYJ010000008.1 GCA_012515455.1 Oligosphaeraceae bacterium | reverse complement strand
TTAGCAGCAAACCCTATCGATCTTTGCAGGCTGCCCGGGCGGCGGGCTGCCCGGGCAGCGGGGATTTATCCCAAGGCCGCCAATGCGGCTTCGTAATCCGGTTCATCGACGATGTCGGCAGTCATCCGGGCATAGCTGATCTCTCCATTCGCATCAATCAGCACCACTGCCCGGGCCAGCAGCCCGCTCAGCGGTCCATCGCACATCAGCACGCCATAGTCCCTGCCGAAAGTAGATGTGTAATGAAAATCGGACAGCATGATGACATTCTTGATCCCCTCCGCGGCACAGAATCTGCCCTGGGCAAAAGGCAGGTCCTTGGAGATGCACAGCACCTGAGTGTTCGACTTCGCCGCCGCCAGCTGGTTGAATTTCCGGACCGAAGCGGCACAGACCGAGGTGTCAGTACTCGGAAAAATGTTCAGGAGCAGTTTTTTGCCCTTGCTGTCCGCCAGCTTGAAAGCACTGAGGTCGTTCTTGATCAGGCTGAAACCCGGAGCTTTCTGACCGGGAACGACAAATGTCCCGGCGATATTGACCGGCGAGCCCTTGAAGTTGATGCGATTGACCATAATTCGTTCCTCCTCGGGAGACCCCGGGCCATTGCCGCCCGGGGGATGTGGGGTTGACGGTAAAATCACCGGATGGGAATTTACCACTGCAGCAGGGCCAGAGACCCGCTCTGAACCTGCCTAAAGATATTCCAGCGAGTTGAAAAAAGGCGACACCGCGTGGGTACGCGAAGCGCTCTCCTGCAGGAATGCAAATCCGAAATGAAAAACATCCAGGTGGGTGACCAGCTTCAGGATCAGCCGCTGCGGGGTAGCGCTCAACTGCACCTCCACCGGCTGGAACCAGGCCGTGGTATGCAGGTCCCGGGTGAACACTTCCTGGCCATCGAACCAGCATTTCAGCGGACAATCCGCCTCCACGCTCAGTTTTACCGCCGCGGGCTGCAGCGCCCGCACGGTGGTCTCCACATACCAGCAGGCCGAACCAGTGAAATTACCCAAGTCGCGATTGCTGTAGGACCGCGCTGCGCTCTCCAGCACGACCGGCCTCTCGGCCGGCAGGCTTTCGCGCAGCAGCCGCGCTTCGTCCAGGTACGAGTGTTCGAAGCGCACATGGGTATTCATCGCATCCGAGAGAAATTCCGGCAGATTCCCGGGGTTGCAGTTGTAGCCTGGCCGCTGGTACGGGCATTCCGGATACCGGTCCTTGTCCCACATATCCCAGTAGGGACCGTAGACCAGCAGGCGTTTTGTCCCTGCCAGGCCGAATTCCAGCGTCGAGCCAGCAAAACGCGCCTGCAGGAGATTAATCTCCGGCATGGCCGCGGACAACCTGGCCAAGGTAATCTCCACAACTGCACTCTCACCTGCAGGCAGGGTGAGTGGGGTCTGGGCCGGATTGCAGCACAACCCCGCTGGCGCCTCCATCCGCAGTACGCCCTGTTGCTGCTGAGCGGTCGGATTGTCGACCCATAATTCGAGATTTGCACCCTGAGCGCGCAGCAGCACTGGCGGGGACGGATATGACACCGACAGCTGCAGCTGCGCCGCCCGGGGCACACGCACCGCCACCGCCGGGGCATGCACAATTTCTACCGCCGGATTCCTGCTCTGCGCCATCTCCAGGCCGATTTGGCAGGTCTCGGCCGCAAATTCGGCGATAGGCTGGAACTGATGTTTGATCTCCACTGCGCACACCAGGGTGCGGCCCAGCTTTTCCAGCCAATCGCGGGGCAGCGCTGCGGTGCCACCCAGCAGGCCCAACAGTGCTCCGGCGGTAGCGGCGGTGCAGTCGCAGTCCCAGCCCGCCTGCACACACAGCCGCATCGTCTCCTTGAAATCGCCCCGTCCCAGAATCAGGGCCATAATCGCGAAGGCGGTATTGATTGCCGCCCGGGTACTGTCCCGGTGCCCGTACCGGCGCACGATCTGCAGCCAGGCCGTGTATGGCTCCGGGCTGGCGGCGCAGATTTCTTGGGCCGCCTGGCAGATGGCCACTGCAGGGTTATCCGGCGGCATAACAGCGCACGTCTTAGCCAGCAAATCCTGAATGGATTCTTCAAAGAAGGACAGCGCAGCTGCGGCGGAGAGGAATTTCTCGATGCCGATGCTGTAATCCGCATGATCGAGGCAGCCATCCAAGGCTGCGTATTGCTGGGCCAGTGCCGGATTGCCTGGGCTGATGCAGCCCCATATCTCGCTGCGGATTGGACATCCCTCAGAGGCCTGGAACCAGTCGTTGTTCCAACGCCCGGAGAGCGGCGGCTGGATGCCATGCTCGAGGTTGTCAATGAACACCCCGTATTCGCAGCAGTTGTAGAAACAACGCCGGCGCCAGAATTCTGCCAGTTCGCGGCTGTTTAAATCCAGCCCCAGTTCCTGCAGTGCCTCCAGATAGACCACCTGGATATCAAGGTCGTCATTCGGCCAGAGCTTATCCGGCCACAGTCCCGCCACGCTGATGGGGTTGAACTGTTTGTGGCACTCGAAAGGCGCACCCACCACACCTCCCAGAGATTTCCCCAGCCAGCAGGCGTGGACCCGGTCGTAGTAATCGTTATATGCGAGAATTCGTTGCGTCATTCGCAATGCTCCGTGGCAGCATACGCCGGCGGGACGGCCACGTTCCGGACCAGCAGGGCCTGCCCGGTTGTACTTTAATGCCATCAACACAGTTATGCAATCAGCAGCACAAAATTTTCCTGCTTGCAAAATAGCCGCACCGTTATCCGGCTGACTGCAGAATTTGCCCTCCGCCCGTACTCTGAAAGAGGAAAACCACACCCCGCCCATTGCCGGGACGGCAGCTGATTTCGAGCCCGAGACCACGCCGGCACGCCCCGGTGCGGATACCGCTTCCCGGACGGGCGAAATGACTGGCAGACAACCAACCCAAGCATCGCAACCGGGGCTGCGAGTGCGGGCGCTTTGCGCGGCCAATCCCGACCGCATCCACCCGAAAGACACCTCGGAGATTTGGCAGAGTGCTGCAAGGGTCCCACCCCCATCTGGGGCTGCGAGTGCGGGCGCTTTGCGCGGCCAATCGCAACCGCATCCACCCGAAAGATACCTCGGAGATTTGGCAGAGTGCTGCACGGGGCCCACCCCCAGCCGGGGCTGCGAGTGCGGGCTTCGCGCGCGCGTCCAAATAGGGAGGAGGTCCCCCAATGGTAGGGTGGGCTCAGGCTGAGTTCAGGACTCCACCAAAAATAGCCTGCCTGCACGCAAATTTCCAGCGGAATCATAAACAAACCTGAGAACTAACAATGAAGCATTGAAAAGCATACTCCGTCCCGCTTCATTCCGGCATCCACGCCATTCCGGCATCCACGCCATTCCGGCTTCCGCGCCATT
>JAAYYJ010000058.1 GCA_012515455.1 Oligosphaeraceae bacterium | reverse complement strand
TCAGAACGGCCGGGGCAGAAAATCCTCCCCCGGCCGTTTTTTTGTCCCCGCCCCGGCAGTGCGAAGCGCACGAAGCATGACCGGGCTGAAATCGCCGGGCAGGAGTATTTTTTCGCCATTTTTATTGACTATCAGCAATAACAATTTAAATTATAAGTTTTACCTCAAATGCTGAGGAATATATCCCCCCCCCCCGGAAAGGAGCAGCCTCGATGCTCGGACAACATACTGTTGAGAAGATTGGCGGGTCATCGATGTCCCGTTTTGGCGAAGTGATGCACAATGTGATCCTGGGCAAGCGCAAGCCCCAGGAGCTGTACAACCGGGTTTTCATCGTCTCGGCTTATGGCGGCATCACTAATATGCTGCTGGAAGACAAAAAGAACGGCACCCCCGGCGTATACGGGAAATTTGCCACCGGCAATGAAGCCTGGGAGAATCATCTCGAAGCGGTGCGGCAACGCATGCTGGATTTCAACCGCAGCTTCAAGGGTCTGGGCTTGGACCTGGACCTGGCCGATGCATTCGTGCACCAGCGCCTGAACGGCATCCGGGACTGCCTGATGAACCTGTTGCAGCTGCGCTCCTTCGGCCTGTTCACCCTGAACAACTACTTGCCGCCGACCCGGGAGCTGCTCAGCGCGGTGGGAGAGGCGCACAGCGCCTACAACAGCACCCTGATCCTGCAAAAACACGGCGTGAATGCCAAATTCGTCGATCTCACCGGCTGGATGCAGTCCGAGAGCCTGACTTTCGATGCTGCGGTCAGCCAGGCCTTCGAGGGTATTGACTACTGCAACACCATGCCCATTGTGACTGGATATGTCAAGTTCGACCAGGGCATCATGACCCATTTTGACCGCGGCTACAGCGAAATTACCTTCAGCAAAGTCGCGGTGCTGACCAAAGCCCGTGAGGGCATCATCCACAAAGAATACCATCTCTGCACTGGCGACCCGGTCCTGATCGGCACTGACAAGGTGAAAGTCATTGGCAACACAAATTTCGACATCGCCGACCAGCTTTCCGACCTGGACATGGAGGCCATCCATTCCAAGGCTTCCAAGGAGATGGAGCTCTGCGGCATCCCCATCCGGGTCAAGAATGCCTTCGAGCCGGATCATCCCGGGACCTTGATCTCCTGCGACTACATCTCGCCCGTGCCCCGGGTGGAGATGATTTGCGGGCGCAATGACGTGGAAGCCATTGAGGTCATGGACCCGGAGATGGTCTCCAAGGTCGGCTACGACCAGAATCTGATGACCAGCCTGGTGGAGGCCCAAATCAGCTATATTGCCAAAACCACCAACGCCAACACCATCACCCATTTTGTACCCCAGAAGGACTGCCGCCTGGACGAATGCGTGGAGAAGCTGCGGCTGCTCTTTCCCAGCGCCCAGGTGCGGCGCTTCCCGGTGGCGCTGATCTCTGTAATCGGCAGCAACATGCGTATCCCCGGGTTCCTGGCCAAAGCCGCCAATGCCCTCTACCAGGCGAACATCAATATCCTGTCATTGGGACAGTCCACGCGCCAGGTCAATATGCAGTTCGTGGTCAACCGGAGTGATTTCGAGACGGCCCAAAAAGTGCTGCATGCGGCCTTCGTCGAAAATTGCTGAGCTCGGTCAGCAGAAGTGGGTTCTGAATCGGACCTGAGGTCCACGACGATCGGCCGGCAAGGATAATCATGGCTAAGCAGAAATATGGTTTGGGGCGGCTGAGTTTTACCCTCGAAGACGAACAGCTGCAGCTGCAATTCTGCGGTGATTACTGCTGCCGTACGCATCTGCCCGAGCTGGGCGGCATAATCCAGGCGGCTTTCGGCACGCAGCGCCTGGAAGGCCGTGCGCTGCGCTGCCGCCAGGTGACCGCCTCCCCTCTGGAACTGGCATTCCGGCTCCAGGATGAGGCCGGCACTGTGGCGATACAGTCCGTGTGGACGCTTTGCCCGCAGAGCGGCTTATTCAGCCGTCGCGACCGGTTCTGCAACACCAGCAGCGCAACCATAGTGCTGCGGCGTTTTTTGGCCCGCTTCCCCTTTGCCGCCGGTGACTACGAGGTCTATGCCCAGCACAGCCGCTGGTGCCGGGAAAGCCAGGGGCAATGGTGCGCTTTCAACAGCGGCACCCTGAAGCTCGCCCACCGCTGGGGCCGGACCACCGAGGGGGGCGCACCGTATGCCGCCCTGCGGGAAAAATACTGCCGGCACGCGCTTGCCTTTCATGTCGTCCCCGCCGGCAACTGGTGCCTGAAATTCCGCCAGTATGGCTTCAGCAACCTCAAGCCGATGCTGATTGCCGAACTGGGTCAGGATGACGAAGACTTCCAGCTCACCCTGGCGCCAGGCGAGAGCTTCGAGGCTCCGCAGATCTTGCTCCAGCTGCTGCCTGAGCGCGAGGTCGAGTCCGGCAGTGCCGAACTGCACCGTTATCTGCTGGAGCATCTCGCCCCGGCAGTGCCGCCGCTGCCAGTGGTCTACAACACCTGGCTGGACAAAATGACCACCCTCGAAGTGCCGCGGCTGCGCCGGCAGCTCGCCGCCGCCCGCGCCATCGGCTGCGAGGCTTTCGTGGTGGATGCCGGATGGTTCCGCTGCCTGGGTGACTGGCAGGAACTTGCAGACCAGGCTTTCCAGGGACAAATGGCCCTGTTCGCGGACGAGGTCCGGGCCGCCGGGCTGCGCTTCGGTCTCTGGCTGGACGGGGAGGCGTTCTCGGCCCTGGCGCCGGTCATTCAGGAGCATCCGGAATGTTTTGTCTCCAGCAATCCCGATGCCGCCGGGCTGCTGGGCGGGAATTACCGGGTCCACGCCGCCAGTCCGGCTGGCCGCAGTTATTTATTTGACCTGCTGTCCGGACTGATTCAGAAATACCACCTGGGTTATTTGAAGTTCGACATGAACAATTCCAGCGGCTACGACTGCTCCGGAGCTGAACTCGCCTCTTTTTCCCGCGGCTGGTTCACCGTCATAGAGCAAATCCGCCGTGCCTTCCCTGATCTGATTATGGAGAACTGCGCCAGCGGCTCTCTGCGTACCGATCTGCAGACTTTGCAGATTTTTTCCTCTCATTTCATCAGCGACAATGCCAATATCCATGAAGTGCTGCGGATCACCCAAGGGATGTTCCTGCGCTTCCTGCCAGGCCGGCTGTTCCGCTGGCTGGTTACCACCAGCACCGGCGATTTCCGGCCCCACGGCCCAGCCACACCGGCATACCTGGTCCAACCCAACGCCGCCACCTGGCTGCAATTCTCCACGTATGAGGCCGAATTCGGGCTGCTGGCCACGGCCATGGGGGTGATGGGATTTTCCGGCGACCTGGATGCATTGCCGCCGGAAGCCAGAAAAACGTTCGCCGCTGTGGTGCAGCGCTACAAGCAGCACCGCCAGGCTATCCAGAATTCCGAGGGAACGCTGCTGACACCGGTGGAAAGCATGAACCGCCCCGAGGGATGGCTGGTGTTCCAGTTCTTCGACCGCCGCAGTGGTGAATTGAATATCTTTGCCTTCCACAAAGTCTGCGATGGCGACTGCTGCCGGATTTTCCACCCCTGCGGCCTGCCCCCGGACTGGCGCGGCCGCGATGCCTCCGGACACAGCTGCAGCGCCGCACAGCTGCAGGACGACGGGGTCCAGATCGCCTTCGAATACCATCAGCACGGTGATTTCCAGGCCCAGTGGCTCAGCTACTCCCGCTGCGAGGCATAGCTGCAACGCTGCCGGACGGCCCCGCCAGCGCGCGGCGGGGGAGCCAAAACCATGCCCCAGCCGAGGTTTCGAGGTTCGAGCCTCGAAATGTAAGTCTATCGATTGCAAAGTCCGCTGGCGTAATTATATTATAGGTTTTGCCATTTTCAGGAACACTTATTTGCCTTGCCGACTCATCCATATTTTTTCTTCTCAGCGTATCCCGCTGCCAGTTCGAGCACCGCTGCTGTGGTTATGGTTATGGTCCTGGCTGCTGTGGTTTGCGTTCCTGCCAGTCGAACAGCATCGGGCGACCCAGCCGGGGCAGGGCCGGACCGACCGCTGGGCACCTGCCTGCAGCATCCTTGAACTGACGACAGCATGCCCTGCCGCCACCGGCTCAAAAACATTCTCGCTGCCGTGGATTGAAAAAAATGATCTGCAGGAGCAGGTGCCGCGCCGGGGCGGAGAAAATGACTGCCTTTGCAACCCGGCTGATGCTGACTGGCTGCTGTCCCGGGAGAGTCTGCCCCCCGCCAGCACGCCCCCGCCCATATACACCAATATTTATCTAAGCAACCACCAGGTCAGAGCCGGCCCAGTCTCCTGACCCAGACCGGCAGTCCGGGGCTTATTCCGGCCCGTGCCGGTGGGACGAGGGAAGTTATGATTTCCCCGCCTTGCCCTGCTCAACCCAGTTATGCTTGCCTAGTCCGTCTTTCCGGCTGGGCCCCAGAAATCCCTGTAGAACTCTCCCGAACCAGATCAGACTGGGCCTGATTTTCAGACCGATCAGCCAAATGAGTTTTTTGTCGCAAAGAGGTGCACCATGAATCACGAAGTTTCCGTCATCCATCAGATATCATTCCTGGCCATTCAGACCGGTATCATCCTGCTGGCCGCGCGTTTCTGCGGAAAAGCCGCGCAAAAATTTCACATCCCGCCGGTATTGGGTGAATTGCTGGCCGGGATCATCATCGGGCCGTATTTGCTGGGCAGTCTGAATCTTGGCCTTCTGGGCTTCGACAGTGGGATTTTCCCGTTGCCGCATGACAGTTCTCTGCCGGTTTCCACGTCGCTTTATGGCATTGCCACCCTGGGATCGATTATTCTACTGTTCATGTCTGGACTGGAAACCGACCTCAGACTCCTGTTTCGATATTCAGTGGCCGGCACGGTCGTCGGGCTGGGCGGGGTTATCTTTTCCTTCGGCTTCGGGGCCGGGCTCTGTATGGTCATGCTGGATGTCGGAATCATGGACCCCCGCGCCCTCTTCCTGGGAATTCTCAGCACGGCTACTTCGGTCGGCATCACGGCCAGAATCCTGTCCGAAAAAAAATCCATTGATTCACCGGAGGGTACGACCATCCTGGCCGCGGCAGTGATTGATGATGTTCTCGGCATCATCTGCCTGGCCGTAGTCATGGGCTTGCTGGGCGTGGCCGGTTCGGATCAGGGCTCGGTCAACTGGGCCCGCATCGGCATGATCTCCCTGAAAAGCATCGGCATCTGGCTGGGCATCACCGCGTTGGGGTTGTTCTTCGCCCACCGGATCGCCAAATTCCTCAAATTCTTCCGCCCTTCAGCACAGTATTCAGTGATGGCTTTCGGTCTCGCCCTGCTCTTGGCCGGATTCTTCGAACAGGCCGGTCTGGCGATGATTGTCGGAGCGTATGTGATGGGACTAAGCCTCTCGAAAACCGATATCGCTTTTTCCCTGCAGCGCACCCTGCATGGGGTATATGACTTCCTGGTGCCGGTGTTCTTTGTCGTCATGGGTATGCTGGTGGATGTCCGGGTGCTGGGCGACTGGGAGGTATTGAAATTCGGCCTCATCTACAGCATTCTGGCGGTTCTGGCCAAAATCATCGGCTGCGGCCTGCCGGCCTGCTTCATGAACTTCAATCTGCTGGGCTCCTGCCGCATTGGCGCGGGCATGATTCCGCGCGGCGAGGTCGCATTGATTATTGCCGGCATTGGTGCCACCAGCATGATGACCGTCAATAACGTCCGAATTCCAGTCATCAATGCCCAACTCTTCGGGGTCACCATCATCATGACATTGCTGACCACCGTCATCGCGCCGCCGCTATTATCCTTCCTGCTATCCATCAAAAGAAAAGGCGTGAAGAAGGAGATCGGCGATCTGTCCCTGGTGCATACCTGCTTCCGCATGCCTTCTGAATTCGTCCGCGATTTCATTTTCCGGGCTCTGGTGGACAACCTGCGCCTGGATGGATTCAGGCATTCGGAAATAGACCGGGAAGCCGGGATTATCAATTTCCGCAAGGAAAGCATGACCTTCACCTTGAATATCAATGGCAATGATTTTGATTTCGAGTCCAATCTCGATGAAGTCATGCTGATTAAAACCGCGATGTATGAAACCTTCGTAGAATTGCACAAGAACCTGTCCGAGCTGAAAAAAATGGCCAGTCCGGTAGGCATGGAAGAAGCCATCCTCAACGGCAGTGCCATAAAGACCTCCCAGGAGGTTTTGAATCTGCCCCACATCATTCCGCATAATTGTGTCGCCACCAGCCTGAAAGCAAAAAATTCTGAAGATGCCATCCGGGAGCTGATTCGCCTGCTGGAACAAAACGGGCGGCTGCTGGATGCTGAGACCTGCATCCGCGATGTCCTAGCGCGTGAGGCCGTGATCTCCACCTGCATCGCCGACGGCATCGCCCTGCCCCATACCCGGACCACCGGGGTGCGGGAGCTGGTTGCCGCCATCGGAATCAGCCCCGAGGGCTGCCTGCACAGCGACGGCTCCGGAGCGAAAATCAGGATTTTTGTCCTCAGTCTGTGTCCGAAATTTGCGGAGGAGCCCTATCTGCAGTTTGTGGCTCATATCGCGGCGGTGCTCTCGGATGAGAACAACCTGAGAATCCTGTCCGGGAAAGCGGATTCGGCACAGATACACCAGCTGTTCAGTACTCGGAAATAATCTCCGGGGCAACGTATTGCTTCTGGAACTGCAGTACTGCGGTTGCGGCAGCGCGATGCATCGCTGCGGCCAGCATCCGGGCAGCCGCGGTTGACGGGCGGTGTTTTGCATTCCTCCCCAGGGGGGCTATATTATCGGGCATACTGCAGTCGGCCCGCCCAGACAGGAGGACTGCCCGAAAACCGCCGCAGCCGCAGTACCAGTCCCGGAGCGAACATGCAGAAGACATTTACTCTGATCGAGCTTTTGGTAGTAATTGCCATCATCGCGGTCCTGGCTTCGATGCTGCTGCCGGCCCTGAACCGGGCGCGGTCGGCGGCGCAGCGCACCGCCTGCCTGAATCTCACCCGGCAAATGTATTACGCCTTCGAGAGCTATTCGGAGCAAAACGACTCCTGGGTGGTAAAGGCCGACCCTCCCAACCCGCAAGGCAGCAACAGCAGCTACGCGTACGCCCAGTACTGGTGCGGGTTGTTCGGCTACCTGGGATACTATTCCGGCTGCCGGGCGGGGCAAACCAGCTCCTATGCGGTACCGCTCTGCAATCCGTTCATCTCCTGTTCCCAGGCCAAGCAGCTGGGCAGCGGCGTGGGTTGTGACGTGCAATATGGCCTGCGCATCGGCTATGGCATCAATTATCTCATCGCCGGCACCAGACAGACCGATGGATATTTCCGCAAAGTCTCGGGCTCAGCCTACCGCGTCAGCAGCCTGGCCAACGTCCCGCTGATGGCTGAAGGTGCACGGTACTATATCACCGACAGCAATCCCGAGAAGCGGACCTTCCCGCATCAGGGGCAGGGCTCATACTTGTTTGCGGATGGTCATAGCGCATCCTATACCTTGAGCCGGGCCCTGACGCCGTCCTGGACATACTGGGTATACGGTCGGAAAAACTGGAATTAAACCGAACCAAACACCCTCACCACCGCCGGATGCATAATACCGCCGGACGGGGACTGCCACTAACACTATGCGCTTTTTCGCACTTGCTTTATTTCTCGCCATGCTGAGCTTCGCTACCGGCGAGCTGCTGCCAAACGGCTCATTCGCACGCGGACTGAGCGGCTGGCAGCCGCATTATTTTCAGGGGCAGAAACCAGATTACCTGTCCCTGGAAATCATTGAGGGCGCCGGCGGCGACGACAATTTCGCTCTGCGGGTGCAAAAGACCGCCGAGGGCTCGGCGGTATTGATCAACACCTTCTCGCCCCGGCTCAAGTCCGAGACGCCATACCGTTTCAAATTCTCCTACCAGGCCCGGGCGACCGCCACAGGGATTGACGAGCCGGTGCTGCTCTGCCGCCTGACCATCACCGGCACCCAGGACGGCAAACCGCACCACCGCTACAAATGGCTACGCTGTCCGAATTCCTCCAGCTGGGCCCTGGCAGATACCGGGCCGCTGGGGCTGGTCACCCTGCCGGACTGCAAAAATCTGCTGATCACCTTCTTCTTTTCCAAACAGGGAGAATATCTTCTCGACGAGATCTCGCTGCAGGAGGTCGATATCGAGGCGCCGGTTCTGGAGGCCGCCGGAGAGAAACTCTATTTCCAAGCCCGGAGCCAAAACCGCGAGCTGCCGCCTGAAGCGGGCACCCTGCCCTCTCCGCTGGCTCTGTACAACCGCAACCCTGGTGAGGTCTACCCGGACAGCGTCCCCCGGCCAGATGAACTGCTGCGCGGCCTGCACGCCCTGGCCGTCCCCGGCGAATACGTCACCCGGTACTGTGCCCTGTATGCCTCCGCGGAGGCCAAACTGGGCCCGGTGCAGGTCAGCGAGCTGCGCACTCCGGAGGGCGACCTTCTGCCCGACAGCCTGTGGCAGGAGTATCAGGTCGAGCACCTGACCCGTTTCGCCCGCCGCCCGTATTACCGCATCATCCCCGAACGTCTGGTGGACTGGAGCGGCGGGATACTGTCAGCCGGAGGGAACCGCATCCTGTGCCTGCAGGCGAAGATTCCGGCCGGGCAGCGGGCTGGGACATACAGCGGGCAGGTCCGCCTGACTGACGACCTGATGCTGCCCCTGACCCTGGAGGTCCTGCCCTTCCAGCTGGAGCCCCCGGAAGTGGACTACCTGATGTACGCCACGGTGGTTTACCGCCATGACCGCCTGGCGGAAGGTGAGACCATCCGAATGCTGAAGGAAATCCGCGAGCTGGGCATCAACGGCATTGTCCACCATGGCGGCATCTGGGATGAACCGACCTTGCAGAAGTACTGCCGCATCCTTGCCGCCGCCGGCCTGACCGGCAGCACCATCCTGGATTTCGGCAGCGTGCTGGAGAACCATGTCTACCGCCGGCTGCACCAGCAGCCTCCAGACCCGAACCAGAAATACCTGGACAAATACGACCATCCGGAAATCCGGGCGGGATTCCAGGAATATCTGGAGAAATTCGCCGGCTGGTTCCGGCAGTACGACCCGCAGCGCAACTGGTACTACCAAGGCTTTGATGAGCCGGCATTCTTCGGCCTGGAACGCGTGCTCTGGGAATATCCCCTGGCTAAGGCGGCGGGGGTTAAGGTCTCCGGCACTGTCTACACCCGTCCCGCCTTGCGGCAGCTGGGACCGAACATCGACTTGTCGCTGCTCTCATACCGCTCCGCCCAGGAAGAACAGGAATTCCAAGCCGTGAGCCGGGAGACCGGGGTCAAGTATTATCTGCTTGGTGCCGGATCATACTTTCAGCAGCAGGGTTTCGTTGCGGTCAACCGTTTTCTGGCCGGAGCATATCTGTTCAAACTCGGCCTGCCTGGACATGTTTCCTGGAGCTACCAGTATCATTGCCAGGAATTCGAACAGCTGAAAATCGCCTACAACCTGGCCTGGCCACGCCAGGACTGCAGCCGCCGCCGCAGCGACAGCACCCTGCAGGCCGAAGGACTGCGCGAAGGCATCATTGATTACCGCTTCCTGCAAACCTTCCGCAATCTGAAAACCGACCCCGCACAGCAGCAGCAGGATCAGGAGCTGCTGCAGCGCCTGATCCAGGAAATCATCCCCTGGAGTGAAGATTTCAGGGCCGGCAGCGACTGCCTCAGCCCGGCCAATCTCGATTACCAGGCCCAGGAAAATCTGCGGCTGCTCCTGGCCCGGCGCATCTGCGCCAGGGTGCAAGGGCAGTCACCCCCGCAGTACGACTGGTCGTGGATAAAGGAGCAGGATTGCGCGGGACTGACCCTCGTACGCCACCCGCTGCTCTGGAACCCCGTTTCCGGACAGAGAGCGACCTGCCGCCTGACTGGGCTGGAGAATGCCGCTGCCGTCTCCTGCCGCATAATCGCTCAAGACGGCCGGGCCTGGCACGCCGACCCGGTCACGCCCCGGCAGGGATGGGCGGTTGTGCCCCTGCCGGCGGTCCCCCCCGGGGCCTACTGCGCCGAATACCGCCTCGGCGAGAATGCGGTGCGCCGAAAAATCTTGGTGGTGCAATAACTGCGGCCGCAACCACGGCCATGCTATGGTGATTTTTTTCTAACCATGCGTTAAGGTGCGAAGATTGGTGCTAGATTCTCACCGAAAAGGCGCCGTTTTCGGTTGGCCTCGGCAGGACTTGGTTGGCGCCGGAAGGACTTGGTTGGCGCCGGAATGATAGATTGTAGTTGCCCCCTGCAGGCGAGAGAAGCAAACCAGCGGGAAGGCGGGTTCTGACACGGTCTCAGCCAGCTCCCGCGGCTGGGATCCTTGGTCCGTTACTTGGAAGCAGTTGTCCGGGAACAAGGTTGGCCTCGGCAGGACTTGGTTGGCG
>JAAYYJ010000057.1 GCA_012515455.1 Oligosphaeraceae bacterium | reverse complement strand
TTATAATCGGCAACGGCGACAGAAAAGATTGGGATATGTATCCCCTGCTGTCTATGTACAGCGATTCTATGAAAGGAAAAAAGTGGCATGAATATGGTTTGGTCTCCACGATTGACATCAGGGGTCACCGTATCACTTACCCAGACCTTCGTGGCCTCCAAGATCGCCGAGGACGTGCTGCTTCGCTGTGTGTCGAAACCGGAGGAAAATAATCTGCGGGGTACACCTGTGGTCATTGGCAATATCGAGGATGATTTCCACAGTCTGGGACGGCGCATCGTGGGGTCTTTTTTGCGCGCGACCGGCTGGGAGGTTCACGACCTGGGCAATGACGTGACGGCCGAACAGTTTGTGGACAAAGCGATCGATGTCGGCGCCTCCGTTGTGGGAGTATCCGCGATGATGCAGACCACGGCCCTTAACATCCGCAAACTGCGGAATCTGATTGACATCCGCAAACTGAATCATCAGCTGAAGCTGGCGGTGGGCGGCGCCGTCTTCAACTGGCGGCCGGAACTTGTCGCGGAAGTGGGAGGCGACGGCACGGCCCGCAACGCAACCGGGGTTGATGCTCTGTTTCAAAGCCTCCGCGACGCAGCGAAAGGAGGGTGAGAACAATCAACTCCTACGAACGCGTGATGAATACCTTTCAGGGCCTTCCGACGGATCGCTTGCCGGTCTTTGCCGTTCTGGGCGCCTACGGCGGAAAGCTTACCCGAACCGACCTGAAAACCCTTTACAGCGACGCGCAGGCCTATGTCGCGGGGCAGCAAGCTGTTCAGGATTTCCTGGGGTTCGATATGATCCTGGCGACCTTCGATTACAGCGCCATCACTGAGGCGTTCGGCGGCGAGGTGGCCTGGTTTGACAATCAGGCGCCCAACATGAAACGTCCTGCCATAAGCGATCCCTCCGCAGTTGTCACCCTGAATCTGCCCGATCCTTCGCGAACCGGTCGGCTGCCGGTCATCCTCGCGGCGACGCGGCAACTGTCCTCCATGTATCGGGGAAACATACCCGTGTTTGCGGCCGTGCCCGGTCCGGGGGCGCTGCCGGCGCTGGTGCTGGGACTGGAAGCGTGGATGGAAACGGTTTTATTCGACGAGGATAATGCCCGCCGCATTCTGGAGCGAACCGGCCGGTTTTTCCTGGACTGGGTCCATGCGCTTTGCGAAGCAGGTGTGACTGGTCTTGTGGTTACCGAATCCGTCGCCTCCGTGGAAATCTCTACGCGCAAGCTGTTCGAGGAAGTTTTCCTGCCCCACCTGAACAGTCTCTTTGGTCAAATCAACGTGCCTGTCGTGTTCCATCACGGCGGCGGGCGCATTCAACACATTCTTGATTTACTGCCCGGTTTGCCGGGAGTGGTGGGTGTCGTTGTCGGTTCCAAGGATACTCTGGTCGCCGCGCGGTCGGCGCTCGGAGACGAGCTGACCCTCATCGGCAACCTGGACAATTTGAGCCTGCCGGCTGTCTCTGCCGCGGAGATCCGCAGACGTAGCCTGGAGTGCCTGAAGACCGCCGCGCCAGCCGGCCGCTACATTTTGTCGCACTCTGCCGCAGATTTGCCGATTAGTACCCCGCTGGAAAACCTGCGGGCTATGCTCCAGGCCGCCTGGGAATATGCCGCCAAAGAAACGGGTGCGTCATGAATCCTTCCACCATCTGGTTGAGCTGCGGCGTTTTGAAAGCTGAGATGGAGCAACTGCATCGCGACGGCCAGATCCGCGGTGAACTGCGTTTCCTCGACTCCATGCTGCACATGGATCCACAGCAATTGCAGGCGGTGCTTGGGGCGGAATTAACTGAGCTGGACGCCAAAGGTTCCCGGGTGGTGCTGGTGTACGGCGATTGCTGCAGCCGGATGCTGGATCTGGTCCGCCAGTTCGGGATCAACCGGGTCAGCGCGATCAACTGCGCGCAAATGCTGGTGGGGCGTAACCGCTACCGCGAGCTGATGCGGGATCAGGCGTTTATGCTCCTACCCGAATGGGCGCAACGCTGGAAAGAAATCCTGCAGGGCGAACTGGGTTTGCACGCTGAGGTGGCGTGCGATCTTATGCGCGAGAACCGCCGCGAACTGGTTTATCTGGATACTGCCGTGGCACCGGTGCCCTGGCAAGCGATCGAGGAATGTGCGGCCTATACGGGATTGCCCTGGCGAGTCGAAAAGGTGACACTTGACCCTCTGCTGGCCCTTTTGCTGCAGGCCGAATCAGGAGATATTCCCCGCCTTCCCGAAAAGACTGATACATCATCCTCCTCCTCTACCTATTACAAACCGACAACCTGGGCCGATCAGGTCATGATGGCGGATGTGTTTTCCGAAATCCTCGCCTCCTCCGACCCTTCCCAACTGGCCCAAATCCTGATGGAACAAATGCGGGAACTCACCGGCGCCCATACGGCTATCCTCATTGCCCATCCCGAGGGTGTCCACTCGCACCGGATCATGCA
>JAAYYJ010000056.1 GCA_012515455.1 Oligosphaeraceae bacterium | reverse complement strand
GGCAGCTCCTCCATCTGCATCCGGACCGCCTGCCAGCGCCCGTCCGGATGCGGGCAGTGCTCGCTGAATCCCAGCACTGCAATGCCCTGCTCCACAGCCGACCGACAATAATCTGCAACGCAACCTTTGGCATGCTTGCAACGCCAGGTATGAGTATGAAAATTTGCTTTAATCATATTGCCCATTCTATTCCTGCCTGAAAGCTGCGCCAGCCCAGGCAACACGCGCGCACCCGTAACCGCCCGCAGTAATTTCGCCGCCCCGGCGCGGCTAACGCAGCTGCAGAAGTTCGGCCAGGACTGCCTCCGGACGGATTTCACGCAGACAGGCATATTGCTGCGCCCCGGCCAGGGGACATTCGCGCTGAAAACAAGGGCTGCAGGCCGCACTCGCAACCAGAACCCGCCAGGGAGCTCCCAAAGGCCCGGTGGCAACCGGGTCCGTGGAGCCAAAAACCGCGACCCCGGGCGTCCCTAAAGCCGCCGCGAGGTGCATCGCACCGCTGTCATTGGCGACCAGCAAGTCCACATTGGCCAAGATTGACATCAATGCCTCCAGGCTGGTCTGCCCGGCTAAATTCAATGCCGCCGGGCAACTCCGGCTGATTTCCTGGGCGGCGCCGATTTCCTTGCCGGCACCCAGCAGAACCACCCTGCCACCACGTTGGTGCCATTGCTGGGCCAGGATGGCAAAATTCGCCGCGGGCCATTGTTTTGCCGGTCCGAACGCCGCCCCGGGGGCCAGCGCCAGCCAACTCTCGCCGCGCCGGATGCCAGCGCTCCCGGCCGCCTCAGCTGAGACTTGCAACGGCGGACATTGGGCGGTAAGCTCCACCTCGCCCAGCGCGGAAGCCAATTCCAGGTAATACGAGAGCTGATGCATCTCGGCCCGGCCGTGCTGCCGCGGCCAGGAGGGCAGGGTATGGGTGAGCAGCAAGGAACGCATCCGCCCGGCCCGGCCAATGCGAATGGGAGTCCGGCAGCGCCAGACATCCCAAGCCGAACCGAAAGAATTAGGCATGGTGACTGCCACCCCCGGACAGAGACGCTGCAGCAGACGGATTTCCGGACCGCTGATGCGCTTCTCGGCCATCGGTATTACCACATCCACCCACGGGCAGGCCCGCCACAGCGCCGCCAACGGTTTGGATACCAGGACGAATAAACCGCAGCCTTCAGGCATCTGCCGCCGCAGCTGATACGCTGCCGGGAGGGTCATGAGCAAATCCCCCAGCCAGTTTGTACTGCGCAGAAGCAGTCCGTTGTACCAGCGCTTGATTTGCACCCGCGGGACGGGACGGGAGAATTTCTGCAGTATAGGATTAAACTCCATGCCCGAAGCCCAGATATTTAAACAGCAGCGCCAGTTCCTGACGCAGGTCTTTGCGTTCCACGATGCGGTCGATAAAACCGTGTTTAAGCAGGAATTCAGAGCTCTGGAAGCCCTCTGGCAGGTCGGTCTGAGTGGTCTGTTTGATCACCCGCGGACCGGCAAAACCAATCAAGGCTTTTGGCTCTGCCAGAATAATGTCCCCCAAAGAAGCAAAACTGGCGGTCACCCCTCCGGTGGTTGGGTTGGTAAGAATGACAATCAGGGGCAGTCCAGCCTCATCCATGCGCATGGCGGCACCGGAGGTTTTGCCCATCTGCATCAGGCTGAGAATACCCTCCTGCATGCGGGCCCCGCCGCTGGCCGTCACAATCACCGCCGGCTTGTGCTCCTGGCAGCTGATTTCCAGCATCCGGGTGATTTTCTCGCCGATGGCGGAGCCCATGCTGGCGCCCATAAACCGGAAATCCATCACCGCCAGGCAGTACTCGCAACCCTGCAGAACGGCCCTGCCCGTCACCACCCCTTCCCGCAATCCGGTCTTCTCCTCCGCAGTGGTGAGTTTCTGCGCATAAGACTGATCGCCGCCGAACGAGAGCACGTCATAGGAATGCAGCGCCGGATCGATTTCCGCAAAAGCATTCTGGTCGGTCAGCAAAGCGATACGCTGCCAGGCGGTCAGGGGATAATGATAGTTGCAGGAGGGACAGACGAAATGATTTTTTTCCAAAGAGCTCTTATAAATGACTTCATCACAGCTTTTGCATTTATTCCAGAGCCCGGCGGGGATTTCGGCCGGTGTGGCTCGATTGATAGTAGTTTGGACATTATTTGCCATAATATTAATTCCCGGAAAGGGTGAAAAAACTTACCGCCGTTAAATATAATACCCAGAATTGGAATTGCCTAATACTGACCCGCAAATGCCGCTCTGTCAGTCCGGCTTAGTCCCTGGCGATGGTAATGACGCTGACTTCTGCAGCACCTGCTGCCAGCAGCTGCCTGCTCGCCTCACCCAGAGTGCTGCCGGTAGTGAACACATCATCGACCAGCAGCACGGAACGCCCCTGCACCAACGCCGGCCGGGCCAAGGCAAAAGCCTGCCGCAGATTCTCCTTGCGGGCCTCCTTGCTGGAACCCGCCTGGCGGGGCGTCCGGCGCACCCGCTGCAAAGCATTGCTGCAGGGCAAGCCGAGCAATGCGGCCAGCCCCTGCGCCAGCAGTTCAGACTGGTTGTAGTGCCGATGCAGCAGTCTGGTCCAGTGCAGTGGTATGGGGACAATAATTTGCGGTCTGACCGGCCAGCTGCTGCGATGCCAGGCCACGGCCATTTGGGCGGCAAAGAATTGGGCCAGGTAGGTCTGCCCGCCATATTTGTAACGCTGCACCGCGGCCCGCACCGATTCCCGGTACGGCAATGCTGTGACTCCCAGAATCCAGGGGCGTCCGCCCGACTGGGCGCAGTCCCGACAGACGCTCAGGATGGTCTCGGCAGAGCCGCCGCAAAGCCGGCAGCGCTTGTCCGGCAGTTGCGGCAGGGCTTCCAGGCAATCGGGGCAGAGACCGCCGGGACCGGCCCGGTTCAGGCGGCAGAAAGGGCAGGTCGGCGGGGCCAGGCAGCAGTCCAGCAGCTGAACTGCTCGGCGCAGGACTGAGATTATGGCTGGCATGCCAGGCTCACTCCAACAGATGGATGTCCTTTAAGAACTGTTTGCGCTTACGCCAGTTCGGAGTAATTTTCAGGAACAGCGTCAAATCTGTCTTGCGCTGGCAGAATTTGCCGATCTTGGCCTTGGCACTCTGGCGGAGTTTCTTGATCATCCGCCCGCCCTGACCGATCACAATGCCCTTATGCGCTTCGCGTTCCAGATGCAGCGTCGCTTCCACCCGCAGGCAGTCCGGCTGCTCCAGCCAGGAATCCACAGTCACCGCGATGCAGTGCGGGATTTCCTGCTGCAGTTCCTCCAGCAGTGCTTCCCGGATCAAATCGGCCGCGATATCGCGTTCATAGACATTGGTGATGTCCTCGCGGTCGAACAGGAACACTCCTACGGGCAATAATAGTTTCAGCTGCTGCAAGAATTGCTGCACGCTTTCCGGCTGCAGCGCCACCAGAGAGAAGCTGGGGCAATCCGGCAGGAACTGCCGGTAAAAGTTGAGGTGCTGCCGGCATTGCTCCTGGTTGGCCAGATCAATTTTGTTGAGCAGCAGCAGCACCGGCTTGCCGCAGCCGGCCGCCAGTTCTGCGGCCATGCGGTCCTCATCTCCTGGTGGTCGAGTCGGATCGAGCATGCATATTACGATGTCCGCCTCGTCGAGCACCCTCTGGATGGCCAGGTCCATGGCCTCATCAATGGCGATTTTGGCGGCATGGACCCCGGGTGTATCCAGGAACATAATCTGTGAATCGGCGTCGTTATAAATCCCCAGCAGCTGTTTACGGGTAGTCTGGGGTTTGCTGGAGACTGCCGCCAGATGGCAGCCCAGCAAGGTATTCAGGAGGGTCGATTTGCCGGTATTCGGCCGTCCCAGCAGGGCGACGCAGCCAGTCCTGCCGCTTTCGTCCGGGGGCAGCCCTAAGGTATTGGTCATTGGCATCAAGGTTGTTCGCTGAAGATATTAACCAGGTCGAATGATGAGTAGCTTTCCAAGGCAAACAAAGTCTTGGTGCGTTCCACTCCGGGTGCGTTTACAATCACATTGGTAATCACATCAGCCAGGAGTTCGTTGTTCGCGACCCGCACCACTGCCACCAGATCATATTCACCAGCAACGATATGCACTTCCGTGACACCGGGGCTCTGCTGCAGGGCCTTGACTGTCTCGTGGACTTTTTTGTCGACCACACTGATGAGAACAAAGGCAGTAACCATAGGTACTCTCCCGATGTTTTTTGCTTGCCGGTCAATATGATAAACGTCAGGGTACTAATTTATGTCCTAAAAGCTCTGATGCAAGAGGGCAGCTGCGAATAAGGCAAAAAAAGCGCCGGGTTGGCCAACCGGCCAGCGTTGGTCATGGCCTGGTTGTGCTTTGCCGGTAAAAGGATGGAAAGGGCAGGATTTATTGGTAAAATGATTTTACGGTTTGCGGGTCGGCATTGCAGGCTTATGGTTCCCTGTTTGCCACCCATGACGACACAGATTACATGACCTTGCAGAAGGGGGATTCAGTATGCGGCAGGCCATCCGGGAAATCCACAGCACCGCGCCGGCATTCTGGTGGTTCCTCTGCCAGGCAGCAGGGGTGGTGGCGGCGGTCTGCCCGGTCAGGATGACCTGGCTGCTGCTGGCCGTGGCCCTGCTTGGCATCAGCGCCGCTGCCGGGTGTTCGCGACCACAACTGCTGCAGACCATTCTGCTGTTCACGGCCGGGCATTGCTGGGGCTGGCTCTTCGACTGGAGTCCCTGGCAGACTTACCGCTGGCAACTGCCGCGGGAGGAATGCGCGGGGGTGGTCCGGTTGCGGATTGTCAAAGCACCGGTGCGGCATCCGGCTCTGACGGCTTTGGGGCAGGAGCAGGAAAGCTGGCAGGCGGAAATCCTGGCGCTGCGCACCCACCAGGGGCAGGAATGGTGTCAAGTCCGGGGGAAGGTGATCCTGCGCAGCTCACGAGCTTGCCGTGAGCTGCTGCGGCGTCTGCGACTCGGCGACTGCCTGCAGGCCAGCGGTGATTTCCTGCTGCCGCCGCCAGCAGGCGGCCCGGGCGGTTATTACCGCAGCTATTTGAAAACCGCTGGCATCCGGCATTTGTTCCTGCTGCGGGAGATACAATCGGTTCAGCCGCCAGCGGGAGCCAGCTGGGACAGTTTCTGGCAGGATTGCCGGGAACGCCTGGGCGCGGCGCTGATCTCCGGCTTGCAGGACCAGGACAACGCCCGGATGCTGCTGGTTTTGGGGCTGGGACTCACGGATTTCCTGCCGCGGGACCTGCGCACTGAGTTCGTCCGTTCCGGCACCGTGCATATCTTTGCCATTTCCGGCTTGCATGTCGGGATGGCAGTCATCATCTGCCAGGCGGTTCTGCTGAGTTTCGGCTGCCGCCTGCGGCGACGCTGGCTGTTGCTGCAGCCGTTGTTGCTGTTATATTTTCTCCTCACCGGCGGGAATCCCTCCGTCATGCGAGCGGTCGGGATGGTGATGTTCTGGCATTACGCCAATTGGCGTTATCGCCCCCCCTCGCCTTTGCATTGTTTGGGCCTGATTGGCTTCCTGGCCTTATGGCTCAATCCGCTGTACATCCTGCACACCGGATTCATTTATTCCTATCTGATTGTCGTCACCCTGATCCTGGGCTGGCCGGCAATCGCTGCCATACAGGCCGTACTGAACGAAAAATATCACTGGATACCGCGAAAATATTGGCGCCGGCGCTTTTTACCCCTGCTGGGCAGCAAGGTTCTGATTGCGTTCCTGGGGTCTTCCCTGGCCTGGCTGGGCAGCGCCGGAATCAGCCTCCGTCTGAACGGCCAAATCTGTTTTCTCTCTCCAGTGGTCAATATGCCGCTGTGGTTTATCGTATTCGCGGTGCTGGCCTTGAGTCCACCGAAAATCATCCTGGGGTTGCTTTGGCCGGCAGGGAACGACTGCTTGGCACGGCTGCTTGATTTCCTGATGCCGGGGATGCAAATGCTGGCTGCGACGGGCGCCAATGCCAAGCTGACCTGCACCGGTGTGCCGTTCACCAACTTAGAGACCATTCTCTATCACCTGGCTCTGGCAGTATTCTTACTGGTAGCTCTGGGACAAAAGCATCTGCGTCCAACCGCCGACCAACCGACAACTGCTGAAGATACTCCCTGACCGCCGGCCCAGGCAGCCTCTGCCGTAAGTGGGATTGACCGCTGCAGCAACTGCCCGCCAGTAGCAGCATGGCCGTGGCCGTGCCAATGCCAGTACAGTGACTATTGGTGACTATTGTTCTGGTAACGATTGACATTAACTCTGCCAGAAGTTATATTCTTGACACCCGCTCTGACCAACAATGAACAACTACCTTGGGATGCAAGATGAAGAGTGCCATTGCTTTGCTGCTACTGCTGACAAATTTCGCCTGGACCAGGGAGTTATATGTCTGTGCCGGGGAAAGCGGCGGCGGCGACGGCAGTCCGGCTGCCCCTTGGCAGTCCCTGGTCGAGGCCTGCGCCGCACTGCAGCCCGGCGACGTCCTGACACTGCTCCCCGGCGAATACTCCCAGCCGCAATTGACCATCAAAGTCCAGGGTACGGCGGAGCAGCCCATTGTGATCCAGGGTTCGCACCGCGATCTCTCGGTGCTGACGGCCTGGCGCAATGTCGAGACCCCCTGGGTGCCAGTGCCGGGGCAGCGCTTCGTTTTCCAGACCACCTGCGCTTTTCCCGTCTACTGGGTCTCTGATCTGGCCCACACGGTCATCATGCAGCCAGCGCCGTCGCTGCACGACATGGAGCGCTTCCGGGGAACCTGGCTGGCGGACCGGGAGCAGAATATCCTCTATGTCCATTCTTTGGACGGGCAGATGCCCGCGCCAGGCAGCATCAAGGTCACGGTTCATTCCGGCCATTTACTGGTGCTGCAAGGGGCAAAGCATCTGACTCTGCGCAATCTCAGTTTTTGCGGTTCGGCCCATGAGCGTCCGCGTCTATCCGCCTGGGGCGCCGCCATCCGCACCCTGAACACTGTCTCTTTGACCATTGAAGACTGCAGTTTTTATTTGAATTCCGGAGGTGTGAACATCACCAATGACTGCCTGGACACGGTAGTCCGACGCTGTTTTTTCCGTCGCAATGAATCCCTGGGTTACAGCGAGATGGCGCAGTTGTTCTTCGGCAGCCGGGCCAAAAACAACCTTGCGGAGGACAATGTGATTCTGGATGGCCAGACCCACGGCCTGCGCTTCTATTCCGGGGCAGAGAATGTCACTGCCCGGGGCAACATCATCCTGAACGAGCGCATGGGACTGTATTACAAGGCCAGCCGCGGCAGCCGTCTGGCTGAGCGCAACCTGGTTCTTAACTGCGACAGCTTCAACTACAGCGATCTGTCGGGCGGACGGCCCATCACCGACCGGCACAATACCTTCGCAGCACCGTCAATGGTCTACGATGACAACCCCACCAATCTGATACTCGACCGGGCGATGGACGACCCGCGCTTCTGCGCCCCCGAGCATCTCGATTTCCGTCTCCAGGCCGACAGCCCGTTCTTGGGCCGCGGGGCGTATCCCGAGCCGGCCGCGGTGTATTTTCTCTCACCCCGGGGCAGCGATAATCATGACGGCAAATCCGACCGCCGGCCCTGGCGGACTTTCACCGCTGCGGCAGAACGCCTGCAACCGGGTGACACGTTGTACCTGATGCCGGGAGACTATCCGGAAGAAATACAGCTGACTTTTTCTGGCCCCCTGAGTATCAAGGGACTGGGACAGAACCAGGCCGTTAGACTTGCTGCCCTGACCCTGCGGGACTGCCGGCAGCTGCGCCTGGAGAATCTCCAGTGCGGGAAATTAACCTTGCAAGGCTGCCGGGAGACGGATTTCCGGCTGGTCGTGGCTGCGTCGTGCAAGGCTGTTCACTGCCAGGCCTTGCGGGTAAAGCAGTGCGAATTCGGCACCCTCTCCTGGCAGGAGGTCAATGCAGCGGAGCTGCTGTTCTCAGTTTTCCCGCAGGATTCAACCTTCGAGTCCTGCGCTGAGCTGGTACGAGGATACAACAGCACGGCAGCGGGGCTGCCTCCAGGCCGGCAGGCGCAGCGTACCGGTGCCCGCCAGCCGGAGCCGGCCAAGGTCCAGCCCAGCATTGAGAATATCACCGCCCTGGCCATCACCCCAAACTCTGCCAGCTTCACCTGGGAAATCCCGCAAATCAACAGCGACCAATGGCGGGTGCGCGACGCCTGGTGGACTACCCGGCCGGTGCTGTCGCTGCTGGAGTATGGGGAAACCGAAGAATGCCGCGAGCGCAGCGTTTCCCTCGGCGATCTGTTCCATAACTGCAATCTCAAAGACCTGAAACCCGGCACCCGCTACTATTATCGCGTGGTGATACCGGAAAAAATGCTGGGCTTAAATCATCTGGGTGTGGCAGAGACTTTTGCCGCCACCGGCATGCGTCAGGACTGGGAAGGCCGGCACGCTAGCCCGCTGCAGAATTTTGTCACACCGGCCCGGTACGAGGCGCCACCGCGCGAGCTGTATGTCGCTCCTGACGGCCAGGGCGACGGCAGCCGGCCGGAACAGCCGCTGGGCGGCCTGGGTGCGGCCAGTCGTCTGGTCCGGCCCGGAGACACTCTGGTGCTGCTGCCCGGGACCTACCGTGAGACCTACTACGGCCTGGTTTCAGGTCTGCCGGGGCGTCCAATCACTCTGAAAGCCGGGCAGCCCGGCACGGTGATTTTTGACGGCTCGGATTTTTTGCGTCCTGGGGCGTTGCATCTGTACAACTGCGATTATTATGTGATTGACGGGCTGATCATCCGCAACTACAGCAACAAGACCTTCGCCAGCCGGGCCGGGCAGGAATACGGGCAGCTGCAGGCCTTCGCCTGCCGCAATCTGACCATCCGCAATTGTGTGTTTTCCGGTTTCGGAGTCTATCAGTACTTGATCACCTTGAAACGTTGCTCCGAGGTACTGATAGAGAACAACGTCTTTGCCGACGGCGTGAATTCCATCACTGGCACCGGCAACGGCAACCTGTCGATTCTGCGCAACACCTTCTTCGTGCCCAGCATTTACCACTTCACCTTCCATAATCCTGAAGCAGGGGCGAAGGTGGCGGTACGCCACAACCTGTTTTTGGCCCAGAGCAGCCAGAAAGCACTGGCGAAGGTCGGGCGTTGCCTGATTGATGGTGAGGTCGCGCTGGATTTTGATGCCAATGCCTGGTATTTCCCGCCGGAAGACACCCTGCGTTACGTCGGTCTGGAGGGGCAGGCCCCGCCGGAGGACTGCGAATTCCCCGCCGGTTTGGCGCGGGTGCGCAAAGCCACCGGCCAGGAAAAGAACGGCCGCGAGCTGACCGAATTCTCCTTCCGCGACCACCCGTTCATTAACCCCATGGATGCTAAAAAGTACAGCCGGGAAGTAGTCAAACCGTTCAGCGAGGGCAAGATTCTGCCGACGCTGGATTATTTTGCCACCACTCTTAGCGATGTCGGCGCACAACCGCTGTCCCGGTGAGCACTTCAGGCTTTTCTCAGCAAGGAACAGCTGCTATAAGGAGTACACAGCCATGCTTAACTTAAATCCCCCTGCCCCACCCAGGACTTTGCTGACTGCCCGGCGGCGATCGCCTTTCACCCTGATTGAACTGCTGGTGGTGATTGCCATCATTGCGGTGCTCGCCTCAATGCTTTTGCCGGCCCTGTCCAAAGCCCGGGCCAAGGCCAATCAGATGGAATGCCTGAGCAAGGTCCGGGCCATCGCCACTGCGGTACAGATGTACGCCGATGACAATCACGGCTACGGGCCGCACGGCAGCTTTACCTCCAATTCACTGTATGCGCCTGAAGGCTGTCACCGCAACGCCACCGGGGTCATCGGCAGCTATCTGGGGGTGACCATGCACTATTATGATAACAGCATCACGCCGCCCCAGGCGCTATGCCGGTCCGGCGGCGGATACGGCAACACCTCTCCCGAATACGGCAGCGGGACCATCAACCCGAATCCCAACACCAGCTACGGCCTGAATCAATATTTACGCCACGACTACTCGCATGCGTTGCGCAGTGTCAGCAATCCCTCCGGGCGGATGCTGGTCTCCGCAGCCGGCATTGACCACCTCTACAATCTGAATACGCGCCGGGGCGGATACTGTGAATCCCGCTCTGTAGTGGCTTTCCGGCACGACCGCAAGGCCAATCAGGCTTTTGTGGACGGGCATGCCCGGGCCTTGTCCTACGAAGAGATACCCTCCGGTGCCTATAAAGTATACGACGAATTTACCCGCTACTGGAAAGAAGGATATTGAGTCCCCGCGCCATGCCTCACCAGGGCGGGCAGGCAGGCGCAGCAATGCGTCGTCCCGGGCGGCGCTGGCGCAGAGCCCGCCAGGTGCCGCGGCCGGGATGGCTGGCCCCCGGCAGATCATCCTCGCTGGCGGCTGAATCCGCCGCAGACTGCTGCGGCGCTGCGGCCGGGATTTTTCCGGCTTCCGGGTCCGGCGGCGCGGGGCGGCTGTTCGTAGCGCGGTCCGGTTCCGGCGCAACCGGTGCTTCCCGGTCCGGTGCAGTTGCATATCTGCCCCATTCCAGGAGCGCGAACTCCAGGTTCACGGCTGCGGGCAGGAAGCCGGGTTGCAAACGCAGCGCCTGCCGGAAACAATCCGCCCCGGCCGGCCATTTTTCCGGCGCCTGTTCTTTCTGCGCTTCCAGGCACAAAGCGTAGCCGCGCTGGGTCAGGCTGAAGGCCGATTCCGCCTCCGCCGCCAGTACACTGCCAGCGGTTGTGAAGAGGAGGATGAGCAGCAGCGCGGCCGGCCGCTGCCAGGGCCAACGCCCTGGCGAGAGCCCCGCCAGCAGGAGCAGCAAACTCAGGAACAGCAGCAGGCTCGCCCAAGCAGCGCGGTTGGCGGACCGCTGGCCCGGCCGGAACCGTATGCCCGCATCTCCCTGCCCCCAGAAGCGCCGGACTGCGGCCAGCGCGGAATCAGCATCATCCCCGGCGGTCAAAGACAGCGCCGGGGATGGGGATTTTTTCAGGCGTGCTCGCAAGGTGCCGCGGTCAGGGGTACTCATGGCCACTCCGCCGGCACTGTTCTGCAGCCATCCCCCTGGACCAGGCACGGGCTTAGCCTCGCCTTCTTTTCCGCACAGCACCTGGATACAGGGGAAACGCCGTTGGGCCCAGAGAGCGCTCTCACCCGCCGGGTCCGGGGCGTTGATTTCGCCATCGCTGAGCAAGAGCAGCACCGCATCCGTGATTCCCAGTGCTGCGGCGCTGTCCTGGGCCAGCTTCAGGGCCTCGCCGGGGGCGGAGCCGGGGCGGCCGCCACCACCGGCCTGAACTGCAGCCAGTGCCTGCTGCCAGCTCTGGTGATCGATGCTGGGAGGGAAATCCAGGAATGCGCTGCCCTCGAAAGTCAGCAGCCCCAGTTCCCAATCCGGCAGTCCGGCGGCGACTGCCTGGAGGTATTTTTTGCCATCCTGCAGCCTGGTGCGTCCGGGTCCTGCTTCTGCCTGCATGCTCATAGAGCAGTCCAGGATGCAGAACAGCACCGGCGTTTCCGGTTCGCCGCCATTTTCTGTAGCTGGCAGAAGCAGCGTCCCCCCCGCGAGCAGGATTGCAGCCAGAGCCAGGCATGCCCCCCGGGCTCGGCTTTTGCCTCCGGTCGAGAAGCCAGTGTATCCTGCGGACAGCAGCTGCCGCAGGCCGGCATGCCTGCGCCTCTCGGCCAGGAACAGCAGTGTCAACGACACGGCGGTTATGATAAGTACAAAGAAATTCATCGTCGCCTGCGCGGTGTCCCGGCCGCGGCCCCGGAGTATGCCAGTGAGTACTGAATAACCTGAATATATTCCGCTTTTACGTGGGCGCAAATCCAGGCACAGTTTTTCGGCTTTGACCAGGTTGTGGTTGCATTTCCGGCAATGCCAGTTAAATTATTTCCCGGAGTTGTTTTTCCGGTTCTTATTACCAGTGATATTTCTCAGACCAAGGAATGACCATGCTGACAAGTACGCAAGTCAAAGCCCACGCCCTGAAAGCCGGCGCGGACCTGGTAGGCATTGCCGCGCCGGAGCGCTTTGCCGAACTGCCCGCCCGCTACAACCCCATGAGCATCTTCCCGGAAGCCAAATCGGTGATCGTGCTGGGACTCCGGATGTTCCGCGGCCTGTACCGCGGGGTGCAGTCCGGGACCTTCTATGCCCCCCTGAGCATGATGGGATATGCCTGCAACAAGTGGGTCTTCCAGCCGGTCACGCTGTGGAAATTCTGCAATCTCTTCGAAGACGCCGGATATGAGGCCGCACCGGTACCGGATGCCTTCCCCTGGAGCAACCTGGATGGCATCGACCCGGACGAAATGGGGCAGGATTTCATCGACGTCAACCCCACCTTCTTCGGCAAAGACAGCCGCAATTTCAGCCGCCCGGTCAAAGACGACCGCCCTGCACCGGATATCTATTTCCAGATGCGGCTGGCGGCATACTGCGCCGGCTTGGGTGAGATCGGTGACAGCGGCGTCTTCCTGACCCCGGAATACGGCCCGCGCCAGATGTTCGCGGTGGTACTCACCGATGCCGAACTGGACCCGGACCCGATCTTCCCCGGCGGTCTCTGCGACCACTGCGGGAAATGCATCCAGCATTGCCCGGGCTGCGCGATTTCCAGCAGCGAGAAGGTCACGGTCCGGGTTGCCGGCCGCGAGATCAGCTGGAACAAACTGGATTTTGCCAAATGCAGCGTAGCCTTGCATGGCGGCGGTGAGAAAGCCTGCAATCCCTTCATGGTCACCGAAGAGGACAAAGCCGGTTTCAACCAGCAGCCCTATACTGAAGCCCGCAACTACAAGTTCGGCCCGATCGTCTGGAGCGGGCGGCAAATCGGCGCCTGGCGCGGCTGCCACATGGCCTGCATGGCGCATCTGGAAGAGCGCGGCGTACTGAAGAATAAATTCAAAACCCGGTTTGGAGACTGCCAATGTTAAGCGCGAAATTGCTGAAACAGTGCGCCCTGGAAGCAGGTGCGGATGCGGTGGCCATCGGGCCGGTCAGCCGTTACGAAGGTGCACCCAAACAGTTCGACGTCCGCTATATCCTGCCTGGCTGCAAATCCGTTATCGGCCTGGCCTTCCGGCATCTGCGCGGGGTGTTCCGCGGCATCGAAGAAGGGACGTTCTTCAGCAACTACTCCGGCGTGGCCTATGCCAGCATCAACTGCATGCGCCAGCCCATGGTACTGCGGGAAATCTGCAAATGGGTTGAGGACCAGGGCTATGACACTGTGCCCATTCCCAACCACTTCGGCTGGGTAGCCACCAACACCTCCGGGCAGCTGCCGCACGGACAGGAGCAAGTGCCCACGCCCGGAGTCAGCCGCCCCCTGCGGGAGGGACTGCCCTGCCCGAACCTCTCGGTCCACATGCGCCTCGGGGCGGTGATTTCCGGACTGGGCGAGATGGGCTGGAGCAAGATGTTCCTGACCAAGGAATTCGGCCCCCGGCAACGCATCGCCCTGCTGTTGACGGATGCGGAATTCGATTACGACCCGATTGTGAAGCCCGGGACCATCTGCGACCGTTGCAAATTGTGTGCCAAGGCCTGCAGCGGCAATGCCATTCCCACAGACGACAGCAAAGTTGTCCGGGTGGTCATCGACGGCGTGCCGATTGAATGGGCCGACCTCGATTATACCGTCTGCAGCCGCTACTTCTGCGGGGCTTCGCCGCAGCACAACCCGTTCGTGGTCACCGCTGAGGACCGGGAGAAATTCGCCGAGCCGGTCGGTCGGTCTCAGCAATACAAACTGCCCCCACAGTATTTCTATTCCCGGGCCTTGGAAGGCGCGGCCGGATGCATCCGGGCCTGCATGATGCATCTGGAGCAGACCGGGCGCATCAACAACACCTTCGAAAAGTCGTTCCGGCGCAAGCCCTCCTGGCGCATGCCCACGGGGCAAGACACGCAACCGTAAGCCACACCGTCGCACCGGTCGGAGCCATACCAGGGCTCCGCAGCTGGTGCGGCACCCAACCTGTAGCTGCTGCTCCTGTCCCTGCCCGGCCGCCACTGCCGGGGGGGGGGGCTACGCATTGCCACGCTTTTTGGACGGGCGTCAGATAAACCAGCTGCCGGTAGCGGCCATGCGGTAGCGTGTATCGGTTGAGCCCAAAGTTTCCGGCTCGGCCTCGAGTTCGGGGATGGAATCTATTTCTCCCGCCAGCAATTCGCCTATTCTGCGGCTGGTCTCGCGATAACGTTCCTTCAGGCCGGCCAGTTTGATCTGCATCACTTCCAGGCCGTAGTATTTGTAACTGCGCAGCCATTGCCGGCGGAAAGAATCATTGAGCCCGTCCAGGGCCGAAATCACCGCATCGATTTTCGCCCCCTGGATTGCAGACAGAGCATGGCGGTCACGCGTTTTATAGGCCGCCAGCAATTGCAGGCGCAACTCCACCTTCAGTAGCAGGGTATTGGCGCAATGCCAGGCATGATCGATATAGCCGGCGCTGCGGTCGGAAATCCGGTACGGGCTGAGCTTCTCGACCAGCACGCGCAGGTCTGCGGCATAATTTTCCCAAACTTTGCTATTAAAGGCCTTATATTCGTGCCAGACGATACCCATCAGCGGGTCGTCCCAGAGGGCACAGGGCGCGTGCAGGCGCCAGGGCGGCATGCCGTGCCGTTTGGCCATCTCCGGGCTCATGTCGGTATCCCGGACCGTAATAGTCAGGTCTGAGGCCAGCAGCTGCCGGCGGTAGCTGGTGCCGAAGACCCCGGCGAAGAAATTCTCGATGCGTTCGTCGTCGCTTTGTCCGTTGAAGGCCTCATCAGCGGCCCAAGCCAGACCGGCGAACGCCGAATCGAACTCGCAATAGCCGCCGTCATCGCCCCAGAGGGTATAGATGACCTCCTGCACGCCTTCCTTGCGACAGGCCCGCAGGCAGGGTCGGACGGTAGCGGTGGTGATTTCGTGGTCGTACCAAAGCTTTACCCAGGTCCAGATGCCAGAGGCCATCACGACCGGCTTCTGGCCCAAACCGCGGTGCAGTTGCAGCATCTGGCGGTAGAAATCCTCATCCCGGTGATAGTAATCCCAGTAGACCAGCTGCGCTTCCGGGGCGATGGCCTCCTTGACCGCCTGGGGGATATTGGTCTGCAAATCATAGTAACTGAGGTTTTTGTTGCCCAGCCGGAAGTACATGTCGCTCCAGACCATCGGCTGCAGCTTCAGGTCATTGCAGATGGCGCAGACGCGTTTCAGGTGGCGGTTGTAGAGATCGAAGGCATCCTGCTTGCCGTGCAGGTCCTGGAAGCGCCCGCGCCCCAGGTCATGTGTCTCATCCATGCCGATATGGATGCGGCGTGAGGTCAGGGCCTCGCTCCAGAAGCCGAGCATCTTGCCAATCAGGCGGTAGCTGTCTTCGTTGTCGACCATAATCACGTTGTCGGTATCCTTGACGCCGGCGTAGGCCGGCCAGCGCAGGATCGGCTCCAAGTGTCCGAGAGCCTGAATGGAGGCAATCATCTCCACGCCGAGGCGCTGCGCCACCTGGTCCATGGCCTGGATTTCGGCGATGGAGTAAGCACCGCGCATATATCCGAAGTAGGTCTCTCCGGGCAGTTGGTAAGCGTCCTTGGTATAGAGCATCATCATATCGTATCCCAGCAATGCCAGGCGGCGCAGCCAGCGTTGCGCGTGTTTGACCGTCAGGACCGGGTTGCGGGAGCAGTCGTAGAGGATGGCATAAGTCTGGAAGCAGAGGTCTTCGGCCGCTTCAGTGCCCGACAAGGCGTAGCCGATGCCGCGGGCGGCGGCGGCGGTCTTGCCGTATTCGATCCGGATTCCCCCGGCGGTACGGGTCACGCGCAGTGTGGCCGGATTATTGACGGGAACGAACTCCAGCAGCAACCCAGCGGCATTGGGGGCAATAGGATATTCGACCGATAATTCCTGCAGCAGGGTGACGATTTCCGGGGCGACGCGTTCGGGCTGGTAGGTCAGATTCATGGTATTCCTCAAGTTCGGTCAAGGTAATGACGATGGATTTTCCGCGGCAGTGCTTTTCGGTGCCAAGGCCTGCCATTGCCGGAAGATGGCTGGGCTGGCCAGCAGCAAGGCTGCAGCAGCGAAGGGCAGGCTGTGGCTATAGGCCACCAGGGCGGACAAAGCAGAGGCAGAATAAATCCCAGTGTTGCCTGGAGAATAGAAAGGAGAAGTAATTGTGAGATAATCCAGCCTGGGGGCCGCTAAGGTACTGGTAAAGGCGCTGATTACAGCCGGCAGCAGCAGCATCACGACCAGAATAAGGCTCAGCCAGGCCAGACCAGAAAAGCGGGGCATAAGTTCGTGCAGAAAAACTGCCAAGGCCGCATAGCACAGCATATAAATCGCAATATTGGTAAAGTTCCACAGGATTTCATACCAGTCAGTATTGCTGCTGGACAGAGCCAGCGGGCAGCCGAGCAGGGACAGCAGCAGCAGCGCTGCCAGCAGTATTCCCCCGCCGGAACCGCTGGAGAGCAGGAAGAAGCCCCCGCGCAACAGTACATGCCGCGGGCACTTGCTCTGGAGGTGCAGGCTGGGCCGCGAGCGCTCGCAGGCCGCCAGCAGGGCGAGAATCACCACCACCCAGGCTGCGGTGATGCTGAAGCCGATTTTCAGGCTATCGAGGACATGCTCATCGATCAGAGCCGCCAGGCCGGCGACGGCAGCGGGGCTGAGCACGAGCATCGCCAGGAGATAAATTCTGGCCGGGAACATCCGGTTGGCCATGGGATGGCTGATGGCAGCCACGCTGAGCACATAGCAGAGGCCGCTCCAGAACAGTGGTATGACGACCACCATCAGCCACTCGGCCATATCCATCCCCTGGCTCCAGAACCGGTTGTCATTCAACACCATCACCAGCATTGATATGTAGTATATTCCGCCGAAGGCCAGAAAATAAATTACCCCTTTCTTTCCTATCGCACCGACCAGCACGGACGAAAATACCAACGCCAAAGTCATGGGCAGCAGCAGCACCACCACTTGCAGCATTTGCAGGATGGCAATGCCGCGCAAAAAATAAGCAATGACCACGAAGGGCAGACAGAGAGCATGAATGAACAGCAGCAGCACCAAGGCGCTGCCCAGCTTGCCCCGGATGATGCGGGCGGGCGAAAGAGCGGTCAGCTTGCAGAAATCCAGCTCGCTGTTCAGGCGTTCCTGCAGGAAGCTCTGGGCTATGCCCACGCCGCAGATCAGGAATAAACAGAATTGTAACACGACGATGATGGAGGTGAAAACCGCACTGCCGAGATCATCCGGGAGCTCCCCGGAGCTGATATGTTCCAGCCGCACCATCAGCAGCACCAGCAACTGGCCCACCAGCAGCAATGCCATCAGGGACAGGACGATGCGATTATGGAAGAACTGTCGCAGTTCCTTGATCAGCACCGGGTTGAACCAGTCGCTGCTGTCTCTGTCTGCAATGTTCATTGCACTTTCCCGGAAGTGATGCGCATAAAAAGCTCCTCCAGGCCCAGTTCCTGCCGGGTGAATCCAATAATGGGCAGGCCGGCCGCAAACAACGTGGCCATCAGAGCGGGGATTTCCGCGTCCGTGCATTTGACCTGGGCCCGGACAGTGTGCCCGGGTTCCAGAATCGCATCCAGCACGGCAGGATGTTCCAGCAGTTTCAGACGCACTGCCTCGCTGTCGCGCAGGCAGCGGATTACCAGCAGCAACGGGCTGTCCGGGCCGGCACTGACCGCGCCGGCGCCGTTGTCCGCCGGCGTGGCTTGCCGGCGCACCTGCGCGAGCAGTTGGGGGATGGTTCCGGCGGAAAGCAGCCGCCCTTGCTCAATAATTACCGCGCCATCGCAGATATCCTGCAACTCGCTCAGGATATGGCTGCTGAGCAAAATCGCCTTCCCCTGCGAGGAGAGAATCTTGAGCAGGCTGCGTAACTCCAGGCGGGCGCGGGGGTCGAGTCCAGCGGCCGGCTCATCCATAATCAGCACTTGTGGATTATGGACCAGGGCCCGGGCCAGGCTGACCCGCTGCTTCATGCCTTTTGACAGGGAGGCGATGTACTTCTCCCGGATATCCCCCAGAGAGGTGAATTCCTCGATCTCGGCCAGGGTCTGAGTGCGGCGGCGCCCCTGCAGACCGAAGCTGCGGGCGAAGAAATCCAGGTACTCCCAGACCTGGATATCTGCGAATCCCGGCAGGGCATCGGGCATATAGCCGATCAGCTTCCGGACTTCCTCGGGATAATTCACCACTGAGAGGTCATCGAAGAACACATCGCCCGCATCCGGCATATCCATGCTGGCCATGATCTTGATGGTGGTGGTCTTGCCGGCGCCGTTGGGGCCGATGAAGCCAAAAACATTCCCCGCCGAGAATTCGAAAGAGAGGTCGCTGACCGCCTTGACCTTCTTGAATGATCGGCTCAGATGGCTGATTCTGATGTGCATACGGCAGATTTTTGGGCTGGTGCAGGCCGGTCCATGGCCGGACCGTGGTCAGGCGCGTTCGGCCCCCAGCAGCCCCTCGTGCAGCCAGACCGGCTCGTAGCCGTTGTCCTGGAGGAAGCGGAAAGCCGCCGCCATGCGCTGCTCGTGCTCAGGGATGTAGTTGAAATAGAAGGGCCAGAAGTACTGCTCGTGGGTCAGGATGTCCATCACCTCATCATTGTCCGGATCATTGACATTTTTACTGAGGGTGGGCACGATTTCGGCTAGAGGCGTGCTGTTGACCACGATATCGACATGGCTGAACACAATGCCGCTGTCGAAATCCATCAATGCGTCATGGCTGTTGAGGTAGTGGCAGCGCACCTCATCGAGGCCGTTGCTGACGTTGTAGCGCTGCTCGTAGCGATTGAAGTATCCGCTCAAGGCACGCACCCCGCGCTGATAGAGCGCCGGCAGCACGGAGGGCAGGATCTCGCCCCAGTGCACGATAGTCGGCGGGCAGAAGCAGCTCTCACCGGCGAAGCGCACCACCTCGGCCTTGATCTGGTCAAAATCCGCACCGACTTTTTCCGGGCTTGCATACTGATAGGGCCGGTCCGGGAATTCATTGTTCGCGTGCCAGGTCATCTTCAGCCAGTCGCTGTTGTCGGCGAACTGATTCTTCCAGGTGTCCGGCATCATCGCCAGGTCGAAATCCTTCTCCGGGGTGGAGTAGAACAGATTCAGGGTGTACTTGGCCCCGAATTCATCATGCAGGCGTTTCAGGATGGCCAGATAATGATTGCTGAACAAGTCCTTGGGGCGCTTTTGCCAGAGGTCCCGCAGGAAAAATGAATTATCATCGATGGAGACCCGGTAGCGCCGGTGGGAGTTCTTATCCCAGACGACCCGAACGGATTGCTCGCTGCGGCCGGTCACGCCGGTGCAGCTGGCGGTGATATCGGTAGTGAAGCTCTGCAGCAGGACCTCGGCGACGAAAAGTTCGCCTTTGCGCCGGGCGGGGCGGCCGTTGACGCTGACTTCGGTGCAGATCGGGGCGGTGCCGCAGACCTCGATGGTCAGCCCCCGGGCATCCTGCTGTCCGTGACAGCGGTTCAAGACCGCACCGTGGAAGGGGAAGAGAATTTTGAGCATATTTTATCCTCTGACTTACATTGCCGCAATTTTACGCATCGCGCTGGCCGTATCGGCATAAGACGCCAGTGACGGGGCGACCTCCGAGACCAAGGGTCCGGTGTAGCCGGCCCGGCGCAGCTCCTGCATGACCACCGGGAAATTCACCTCACCAGCCAGCAGTGCGGTCCAGCTGCCGTTCAAGGCGCTGCCCTTCCAGTCTTTGAGGTGGACGTGCTTGACGCGCGGCCCCAAGGCCCGGACCCAGTGCTGCGGGAACTGAAAGACGGCCATATTACCGGGGTCGAAATAGAAGCCGACTCGCGGGCTGTTGATGCTGTCCAGGAAATTCCGCATTTCCAGCGGGCTGAAGAGGAAGCCATTCCAGATGAACTCAACGGCGAAAGTGACGCCGATTTTCTCCGCCGCGGCCGCAATCTTCTTGCCTGCGGCAATGGCATTTTGGTATGCGTCCTCGTAATAGAGCTCCGGCGACAGCCGTCCCAGGGTATGCAGACAGACCTTGGCACCGAGTTTGGCTGCGCACTCCAGGCCCCGGACCGCCCAGGCGATGCCCTCGTCGCCGCTCTGTCCAGCCTGGAGGAGGTTGCCGGATGGTGCGCCTATGGTCAGGGAAGCCACCTGCAGTCCCAAAGCCGCAGCCTGCTGTTTGATTTCTGCGAGCCTTGCGTCGCTGACCTGGAAGTTCAAGGCGGCTTCCGGTGCCGGTCGCAATGACAATTCCACAGCGTCATAGCCGCTGTCCTTAGCCTGCTGCAGGAATTCGGTCATAGTAAGATTTCCGGCCACCAAGGCCGACAAAGCGATTTTCATATCTGCTCCTGAGTTTTGTGTTTGCGGTTGCCTGATCCAGCCGTCCCGGGGTCAGGCATTTCCCTGCGAAGAATTATTTCATCACCACGGCCACCGGTTTCCAGAGTCCGCCCTGTCCGCCGCGGTCATGCACCCGCACCACCACAGTCTGCTGCGGTGCTTCCCAATCGATACAATGGTCGATACGGATGGCGAAGGGTACTTTCCAGTCATCGCCACCTTGGTAGATCCGTTCACCGGCCACCTTGCCGTTGACCCAGACCCAGCAGGATTCGTCGACTGCACCGAAAAGCAGGGCGATCTCCTTGCCCTTCCAGGCGGGGTCGATTTTAACCGTCTGGCCATAATAGCCGATGCCGTCATATTCTTTCAGCAGCTCAAGCAGTTTCGGATGCATACCGGAACCCTCCTGCTGCTCCCAGCCGGCAGTTACCTTGATCGGCTCCCAGGTCGCAGTGATCTGCCCACCGGGAATGGATTCCCATTTTTCCTTCAGCCCCTGGTCTTCGGGGTCGATTTTGAAGAACCACTTTTCGGGCAGGGTCTGAAAGGCGGTATAGTCGCGGTAATTCCAGATGGCATAGGTGCCGGCCAGGTCGCCGAAGCTGCGCTCGATGCGGACCAGTTGCGAGCGCCAGTCAAGATTCAGGTTGTCCTTATTGGCCAGCCGGAAGGCCAGCAATTCGCGGGAGCGGGTAAACTTCTGCTCCACTGGTGCGGTGATGGCCTTGTACAGCAGCAGATTATGCTGATTGGCCAAGCGCAGGCGCTGCAGCCGCGCCGTGATTTGAGCACTCAGGCCGCCCCGGGCGGCAGCCCGGTCCAGGATGCGGTCCATCAGGGCGAAATCCTGCTCCGAGTAATACTTATGCAAATCCCACATCAGCCCGCGCCGGAAATTTCCGTACCTGCCCTTTTCCGAGATGGCCTCGCGGTTGGGCATCAGGCGTTTTTCCCAGACCTCATTGCGCCAGTACTGGTAGTATTCGCGGATTTCGGGGGCAGCCGGTCCGTAGGCGGAATAATACTCATCCTCCAGTTCGGTGAAGGATTTTTCCGGGTAGCAATGGGCCCGGGCCAGGATGTAATCCGCAATGCCGGTATTGGCCCAGAAATTATGGATAGAGTCGTAGTCGGTGCCGACAATGCCATTCCTGACCCCGAGCTGGAAGAAATCGAACATCAGCTTCTCGAAGCCCATGGGCAGGCTGGTGTTGCTGTGATGGCAGTTGGGGCGCAGGAACAGCTGGCGGGCGCCGGCGGCATTCCATTCCTGGTACATTTTGTCGGTTGCCTCGAAGGAGAACATACTGGGTACGAAGCCGATGATCAGGCGCGGGTCGGCTTTCTCGCGCCGGGGTGGGAAGCGGTACACGCTGTAAGCATAAGTGCAGACCGTGACCTCGGGGTCGTGCTCAGCCGCCAGCTTCTGGACCTGGTTGGCGAAATACAGATAGCGGTCACTGAGGTCATAATCCCAGGACTTCCCGGGCGGCGGGGGCATATCGAGCTTGCGGCACTCTGTGCATTCGCAAAAATCCCCCCAGTCATTTTCGCAGACATTGATGAACTTCGACCGCGGGTTGCCGGCCAGCCAGTTCTCGATTATCTGGAGGTGCAGCCCGGGATTGCTGACGCACATCTTGATGGTATCAGGCATCGCCGGACGCGTGGGTGCACGCTTGCCCTTAACCTCGGCAAAATACTCCGGATGCTGTTCGCCGTACTTTTTCCACCAGGTGGTAAACGCATGCCCATACTGCATCGGCAGATGCGAGCCCATGCGCATGCGCTTGCTCCAGACCGACACTTCGTTATTCCACTTCTCCCATTGCTCGGCAGTCAGCTGGAAGGCCTCGGGCAAATCCTGGTTGTAACCCTTGAAGGGGGTTATGCCCAGCCGCAGCTCCCGTTTGGGAATGGCTGGCACCCAGACGCCCTGGCCAGCCTGCAGCGACAGCTCGGTGACGGCAGGGAAGGCGATGCCGCCATCACCGGGTTCAAGCCAGCGCACCTGGAACTGCTGTTCCAGGAAATCGTAGACCGCGGTCAGAGTGCCCAGTTTTTTCAGCCGGCAGACTGCGGCCACGGGGACCTTTTTGGTCAACTCCGGGCTGGGGCTGTCATCGCCGACGAACCAGCAGCCCTGCGGGTTGCTCTGCCAGAGCGCCTCCTCCTGGGCCAGCGGCTGCTCCCGGTCCGGCGGCAAGGTCCCGACAAAGAGCGGGAAGGCCGCACTGCCGCCGCGCTGGACCTTCAGCTGCACGCCGCCAATCAGGGCCAGGTGCTTCTGCAGCTCCTCAGCCGCAAAGCCCTGCACGATGCTGGGTTTTTCAGGCAGGATGATGGCGGCGTTCTGCCAATCCGGCAGGAAGCGTTGCGCGAAACCGGCAGCCGTAAACAGCAGCAGACAGGACAGGATTTTTTTCAGCATTGATGCTTTCCTTTTGGGTTGTTATGATAATCGACAGGAATTCTCACCGAGTACAAAAACCGCTCTGGCCGGAGAGCCACTCCTCAGTCAGGCGGCAGGCCAGAGCAAAATCACCCTCGGGCAGCCAGTGAATCTGCTTGCCCTCGCGCTCCATTTTCCGGAACCAGATATCCTGGCGCTTGCAGAACTGCCGGATGCGGGCCAGCAGCGTCTGCCGCATCTCCGGCCAGCTCAGCTGCCCCTGGAAGTACTGGGCCAGGCAGCGGTATTCCAGACCCAGCCAGTCCATTTTTTCCCAGGAGAGTCCCTGTTGATGCAAACGTTCCACTTCCTCCGGCAGGCCCTGCGCCAGGCGCTGGTCCAGGCGCAGTTCGATCCGCTGATGGCAGACTGCCCGAGGATACTTGGGTGCCAGAATCAAGGTATTGTGCAAACCCTCCCGCGGGAAGTTCCCGCCGCCGCTGCGGGCGATCTCAAGGGCCCGGATCACCCGCCGGCGCTGGGTCAGGTCGGTCCGCGCCAACAGTTCCGGCGCGGCTTGCTGCCGGAGCATCTCGAGCAGTTGTGCATCAGAGAGCTCCTCCAGCTCCTGGCGCCAGGCCGGGTCGGGTCCTGCGCCTTCCAGAGCATAGCCATCCAGCAAGGCCTGCAGATACAGCGGCGAGCCGCCGACAATCACCGGCAGGCGGTCGCGACTGCTGATATCCTCGATGGCTTCCCGGGCCAGCTGGACGAAGCGGAAGAGGTGGAATTCCTCGCCCGGATTGACCACATCCAACAGATGCGCCGGCACGCGCTGGTCGCCGCTGCCGTACTCCTGCAAGTCCTTGCCGGTGCCGATATCCAGCCCCCGGTACACCTGGCGGGAATCCGCACTGACAATCTCGCCCCGGTACTTACGGGCCAGCGCGACCGCCAGGCGCGTCTTGCCGGTCGCAGTGGGACCTGTGACAATCAAGCACGGAGTGCGGTCAATTGCCATTGCTGCCAGCGGCCTCTTCAGCGCGGTTTGCCGGGGCAGCGGGCTCCGCCCCGGCATTGGCATCCAGGGTCAGGGTCACCGCAAATTTATCCGGTTTAATGAAGAACGGCTTGACCTCCGGGGCCATGCCGATGAATTGCACCGGCAAATCGTTATAAGTGCCCGGTGCAGTGAGGGGGGTCAAATCCAGAAATGCACTCAGCTGCTCCACCTTTAGGGCGTTCATCGCCTCCCGCTGCCCGCGCAGAATCACCTCCACGCTGTCCGGCAGCGGGCTGCTCAGGCGCAGGTGGCTGCGGCTGGGGTACAACAGAGACAACTTCACCGCGGGAAATTTTTGGCTGATGATGCTTTTTTTATCCTCGATGCTGACTGTGACCTCGACGTTGTCCGGGAAGATATTGAATTTGCTGCTGTCAGGGCTGGTGATGCCCAGTCTGGTGCTGAAATCATGCTGCATGCTGTCATTGAGCAACAGCGGTTCGCTGTAGATAACCAGCAGGCCGGCCAATTCCGAGGCCGGGCCCTCGACGGTGACGGTATCCTGACTTAAGGCATAATGGTAATCGAAGCCTTCCTGCAGGCGGCCCTGGATGGTAACATAGACCTTCTTCTGTACTTGCAGCCGACGGTCGAAATAGATATCCACTGCCTGGGGATCGAAACGCAGGACCTTCACCCCCGGAGGCTTCTGCTTGATATGCTCATCCACATTCAGGATGACCTTATAGGGCCGCTGCAGGTAATTGCTCTCTTCCAGTGCAGTCAGAGGCAGGCGGGCGGGATTGATCTCCAGGCGGAAATCATCCGGATCAATGCTGCCCCGGCGGGCGGAACTCTCGACCGCGATCTTCAAATCCACGCTGAGGTTCTCCTGCCGGGGGAGATAGAATTCCGGGTGCTCCCGCAGGGTGACCGGGACATTGGTCAGGGTCCGCCACTCGTTATCTTTCTCCCGGAAGCTGCTATGGATATAATACCAGCAGATGAACCCGAGCAGCAGGGCAAAGAATTTGCGCCAGCCATCGATGCAGATGCCCAGCCAGAGCTGCCGCCAGGATTGGCGCAGGTTGTTGCTTAATTCCGACCCATTCATGATGGAGTACTGTTTTGGTGGCTGTGGTGATGAAAAGCGGCCGCGCCGGGGCTACTTTTGCCCCGGACTCCGCTCGACGTCCTTGGATTTGGCAAACAGCTGCAGCAGCTGATCGACCAATTTTTCCCCGAGGCTGATCTGCTCCTCGTCGCCCGGCAGGATATGCAGCTTCTCGCGCAGGAATTTATCCAGCTGCCGGGGCGTATCCATGACTTGCAGTTCGCCTGGACGGATGGTCGCGCTGACCGCGCCGGTCTCCTCCGAGACCACAATGATGATGGCTTCTCCGACCTGCTCAGAGAGACCGACCGCGGCACTGTGCCGGGTGTGAACAGCCTGATTCCTGATATCCGAGGACAGCGGGAACTGACAGGCCGCGGCGGCAATCTGCTCATTGCGAATAATTACCCCGCCATCATGCAGCGGGGTGCCTTTGAAAAAAATGGTCTGCAGCAACATGCTGCTGACCTTGGCATTGATTTCCACGCCTTTCTCGATATACTCATTCAACCGCGGCGCCAGCTCCAGGGCGATCAGTGCACCGGTGTTCTGGAGCACGTTTTTCTGCTTGCCGGGAGTCTTGGGCGAGCGCCAGTTGGGGCGGGCAGTGAAGGCGCAGACCGCATCTACGATTTCCCCGACCATGTCGATGCTGTGCTGTTTTCTCTTTTCCGAGAGCAGCCTCTGGAACACCTTGAAGCGATGTCGTCCCACGAATGCCAGCAGGCGCCGGATTTCCGAATGGAAGATGATAATCAGCATCAGGGGCAGATTGTCGCTGACATTCTGCAGCAGCCACTGCAGCACCTCCAGCTGGAAGAAACTGGCGGCCAGCCCCAGTGATGGTATGACCACCACCACCACCCCGAGCATCAGCATCCCCGGCGTCCCCCGCAGCATCCGCATGACCAAGTAGAAGAACAGGGCCAGGATGATAATCTGAAAAATATTCCCGATGTTATCCCACATTGCGAAGCAATTCCTGCAGAGCAATCCTTGGTTCTGAGCTTTCGTCCGGGACGGTCCCCCGGTACCCGATTAAGTGCGCTTGATTATTCCGCGGCCATAATCGCCTGCGCCACCTGCAGCGCCTGCCGGCTGGCTGCGACATGGTGGACCCGCCAGATGTCGCAGCCGTAGAACAGGCAGCACACCGCCGCCCCGACGGTCGCATAAGTGCGCTGCGAGGGGTCAGCAATGCCGGTGGCCATCCCCAGGCAGGATTTGTTCGACATGGCGATCAGCACCGGCGCGCCGGACTGGCGCAGGTCGCCGCAATGCCGCAGCAGCGAGAAATTCTGGGGGTGATTTTTCTGAAAGCCGATGCCGGGATCGAACACGAAATACTCCGGCTCCAATCCGGAGACCTGACAGGCCCATTCCCGGCGGGAGAGCAAATACCGCATGACTTCCTCTGCGGTGGAGCAGTTCTTTTCCAGGGGGCGATTATGCATCAGGATGGTGCCGGACTGGAACTTCCTGGCCACTGCTGGCATATCCGGGTCCTCCCAGGCAGTGACGTCGTTGATGATTACTGCACCAGCCGCCAGAGCAGCCTCTGCCACCTCGGCTTTGCTGGTATCGATACTGATCGGACAGTCACTGAACTCCCGGATGGCTTGGATGACCGGCACTACCCGGCCGATTTCCTCCTTGGCCGGCACCGGCGTGTAACCCGGCCGGGTGGATTCGCCGCCGATATCCAGGAAGTCGGCGCCCTGAGACAGCATCTGCCGGGCATGATCCACCGCCTGTTCAACCAGCTGGTAGTGCCCGCCGTCAGAAAACGAATCCGGCGTGACATTGAGGATGCCCATAATCCTGGGAGTGTCCCCCAGGACCATCTGTCCGCCGGTGAATTTAAAAGGCAAGGGGTTAAGCATATTATCCATTCGCAAACGTGCTTCAGGCCGGAGGCCCGCGCTGACCGGCTGGCCCTGGAACACCGCCGCGGCCGCGGCCAGGAGTCACCCGGCCGCACCGCTCAGCAATCGAAAATTTTGCCCGGGTTCATGATGTTATTGGGGTCGAAGGCTTTTTTGACCGTACGCAGCAGTTCGAGATACTCGGGGGAGAGCACGCACTGCATGTAGTCCTTGCGCTTGTGACCAATGCCATGCTCGCCGGAAATCCTCCCCCCGGCGCTTTTGACCACCGCGTACAGTTCCCGCAGGATATCCGGCAGAATCCGCAGCCACTTTTCTTCGCTCCAATCCGCGGGTGGGGTGATGCGGGCATGCAGATTGCCGTCCCCGGCGTGACCATAGCAGGGCATGGACACGCCGTACTTCACTGCGATCTGGCGGAACGTCTCCGCCACCAGGGGGATCATGGCGGGGGGCACCACCACGTCTTCACCGCTCTGCAGTTTGCTGGCCAGGCTGAAGGCCTCCGGGATGCTGCGGCGGATCTTCCACAGGCGTTCCGAATCCGCCCGGTTGTCAGCCACATAGATTTCACTCGCCCCGGCATTCTGGCAATAAGTGCCAATGGTGTCGTAATCCTTCTCGACCTGCTCCTGCTCGAAGCCATCCACGCTGATCAGCAGCATCGCGCCGCAGTCCTGACAGGGGAGGGACTCATTGAGATACCGGCAGGCCTCCAGGAAGCCGCTGCGGTCCATGAATTCCAGGGATGCCGGCAGGACGCCTGATTCGGTCAGGATCTTGGGCACTGCGGCCACTGCCTCCTCGCTGCTGCGGAAGAGACAGAGCAGATCGGCCTGGTATTTTGGCCGGGGCAACAGTTTCAGGATGACCTTAGTCACGATGCCCAGCGTACCCTCCGAGCCGACCATCAGCTGCACCAGATTGTAGCCGGTGACATCCTTGATCAGCTTGCCACCCAGTTCGACCACCGTGCCGTTGGGCAGGACTACTTCCAGCCCCAGCACATAACGGGCGGTCACGCCGTATTTGACGGCCTTTCCCCCGCCGGCGTTCTCCGCCACATTGCCTCCGATATAGCAGGTCTCCATGCTCATCGGGTAGCCGGCATAGAACAGGCCGTAGGGCTGCAAACGCTCATTGACATCGTTGGCAATCACTCCCGGCTCAACCGTGATCATCATATTGCCGGGGTCGATTTCCAGAATCCGGTTCAGGCGTCTGGTGCTGACTACAATCCCGCCGTAGACCGGCACCGCGCCGCCGGACAATCCCGAGCCGGCACCCCGCGGGGTCAGGGGGATGCGCTCCTGGTTGGCCAGTGTGACCACCGCGGCGACTTCGCCTGCGGTAGCCGGGAAGACCACCGCTTCCGGCATGGTCCGGTAGTGAGTGCCGGGGATTTCGTCGTGGGAAAATTCCACCAGCTGGTCCTGGTCCTGGTAGAGCACCTGCGCCTCGCCGACTATCTGCTGCAGGGCAGCAATGACAGCCGCAGACACGGGCCGATATTTCCCAGCGGAGGCGGTATTCATAATAGTCGCACCAGCAAATAGATAATACAGAAAACGCGCAATGGCGCGGAACAGCCGGACTGACTTCCCCCGCCGCAGCTAAAATATATAGCCGCAAAAACAAATATCAACTACTGCGGCGGAGCCAGCGTTCATTCAGTCGGACAGCCCGTAATAGGCCTGCCGCAACCTCGCCGCAGCTCCGGGTTTGATGGTCCTGCCGTCCTGCCTAGTCAAAGGATGGAGAATCAAAGAGCTTTCCGGGAAAGGCATGGTTGCCCTGGTCTCTCCGGGCAGTAGCGACAATTCTTTCCTGTCGTGATTACGTTGGGCTTCTCAGTTTGAGCAAGCGGGCCTCCCGTGCCCATCAGGAGATGCACTGGTGATCCCCCGGTGCTCCAGGATCAACCCGCCCGCCCCAACCTGAGATCAGGGGCATGGTGGCTTGGGCCAGCCAAAGAAAACGCCGCTCTGCAGTCATGTCAGGATTGCAGAACGGCGTATGCCGGTGGCGCCACGCCGCGCCAGCCCGGTCAGTTACTTCAGCTGTAGCACGGATTGGGGATCACATCCTGCCCCAGCGCCTCGGACAGGGGGTCGATCTCGACCGCCGAGAAGCCCAGCCAGGAATGCCGGCGGAAGCCCTCCGCATAATTGAATTTACCGGAGCGCTCGCCGAGCTCGGCGGCAAAATTCTTCATCACCATCAGGTATGCATCCATGCCCTGGCTGACATCCAGCCATTCCTTCTGCGACTTATGGCAGGCCAGCATATCCCATTTCATGTCCATGACCGGTTCGACGTTGACAAAAATCTCGGGCTCGATTTTGCGGCGCAGGCTGTCCATGAGTCCATGTGGGGTGCTGTGATAGATGGTCACATCGTCCTGGATGGGCGGGCGGGGCGGGTCGCACTTGGCATTCAACATGCCGCGGGAGAACGCGGCGGTCACCGCCACCCGGCAGGAGTTGGTATGATCTTCCATGTAGTCGTCGAGCGACTGGGTGAAGATGATGCGGGGACGCACCTCCCGGATTACGCTCAGCACCTTGCTGATCACGTCCCAGTTGTGAAAGACTTCCAGGTCATTGCAGACAGAGGGGTGCCAGATGGCCCCCGCCAGACGGCAGGCATCCTGGCATTCGGCTTTGCGTTTGCGGGAAATCGTCTCAATGTCATCGACCGCGGTGCCGCAGCAACCGTTGGCGATGGTCATGTAGTGCACTTCCCAACCGCGCTTTTGCAACATCAGCATTGCTCCCATAGACATGAATTCAATGTCGTCGGGATGCGCCACCAGGGCTAATACTGCTGGTTTACTCATCTAGATGTATCTCCCTGTCTCTAGTGCATTTCCACGTCGCATTTGCCAATGCCGGGGCGATAGAAGTTGAACTGGACATTGGGATGGTCGGCCAACAGCGACATCGGTACCGCGGCATCAGGGATGCGCTTGCTGATCATCAGGGTGGTCAGACGCATCCCGAACGCGTTGTCGTGGCAGCCGGCCTGCCAGATGGATACTTTCTCCGACTTCCAGGTCTCCAGCGGACCAACCGTGGCCGCCCGGGTCGGCACCAGGGCGATGTTGCCGCCGCCGGAAGTGCGCGCATTCTGCATCACGGTCATGGGATGCAAGTCCACGATACGAGTGCCCAGCTGACGGTATTGTTCCGGGGTTGGCGGGTTGTCAGCGTATTTGCCCTCACGCTTCACGGGGTCATTGAAGGCCCAGTGCTTGGTGTCGCCCTGACCGCCTTGCATCAGCTTGCAGCGGAATTGATCAAAAGTACGGCTGTAGGCCGCCAAATCGCCGCCGGGGAAATGCATATTCCGGTCCGGCATGCGCAATTCCGGACGGATATGATTGAAGCAGAGTTCCTTGTCGCATTTGGCGAACGAGAGCGGGTGATCGACCCCGACGGCTTTGCCGTCCTGGACCCACTCATCCATGCCCCAGAAATGGGCTTCGAGTTTGGCCAGGTTCAGGTCCATGGCATTGACCAGTCTGGCCACCAGCGGCAGTTGTTCGGTGGGTCCGATCGGTCCGCAGATGCCGCAGGGGTTGTCGGGGGTGGACTGCTTCCAGGCGGAGATATACTCCAAGGCCTCGGCCAGGTAGAAATCCTCAATGGTGTCATACATTACGACTTTGAAACCGGGACGGCTCAAATTCTCCATGTCCTTCACGGTCAGTCTGGCGGTCTCAGCCACTAAATCATCATTGATGGTGGTGTAATCCCACCAATCCGGAGCGACAACGCTGTGCTTTCTCATACTCATTTCCTTTGCTTTGATGGTTTTGGGGAAGAACAGGACTGATGGTCCGAAAAATTATCCCGCTGTCGGCAGTAATCTCCGGCAATGGCCAGCAGCGCTCCGCAGAGAATCAGCAGCACGATCGCTGCTTCGGTTAAACTGATGCTTTCCCGGAAGAAAAGCCAGATATAAAAGAAGGTCAGGATGGGCGCGAGCTGCTCCAGGGCTGAGGCGACACTGACCTTTACTCTCTGCAGGCCATAGAAGTACAGCGTGAATGCTCCGCCCGAAATGATGCAGCCCTTGAGCACAAACAACAACCATTGCCGGGCGTTCAGGGTGCGGTAGCAGCCGGGGCCGTCAACCAGCAGCGACAGCAACAGCAGCAGTACTCCGGCGGCCGTCAAACGCAACCCGCTGAGGGCTAGCGGGGTAAAACGCCGCAACAGGACTTTCGCAATGACCGGCGTCGCAGACCAGAGCAGCATGGCCAGTAGCGCCAGCAGCCAGCCCAGCAGCGCGGACTGGCCGGCACTGCGGCCGGCGCCGCAGCGGTAGCATCCCATCAGGATATTGCCGAGCATTATCACCACAATGCCGACCAGGGTCAAACGGCTGATCCGCTCCTGTAAAATCCAGATTCCCAGCAGCACTGCGATCACCAGCTGGGAACGCAGCGTCACACTGACCAGCCCAGGATTAAGATTTTTGACTGCGGCCACATAGCACAAGTCTGCCAAGGCGGTGCAGAAAACCACATAGAAGGCGAAGAGCAGCCAGTATGCCCCGGGAATATGCACCTTCGACCGCCGGAGGGCGATGATCCCTGGACCGATAGTGCTCAACCCTCCGAAGGTCAAGGTAATTCCGGCCAAGACCAGGCTGGGGACATCGCCCAACCAGCGCACGATGCTGGAGTCGAGAGCCCAAATCACCCAGGCGGCTAACAGAGCCCAAAATCCTGCCATGCTGCCAGCCAAAGCATCCTCCGCACAAAATCTGTTCCAAGACAACGACTAAACTGGGTTATCCCAGCCTGGAGACCAGGTTGGCCGGCAGGATGATGGTGGCGACGCGGCACTGCGGGGAAATGCAGCGACCGGGCCCGGAGTAAATTTAGCCCGGGTTGCTTTTCTGTCAAGACCAGGGCGACAGAATTGAGCGAATTCCGGGAGCGGCAGGGACGCGGGACTCCGGGACTCAGATGCTGCTGGCGTTCTGCGCCTGGCTGCTGTCCTCGGCCAGCAGCTGCAGGAGCTCTTCCACGCTGAACGAGCTGATCTTATCATTGCCGCTGAGGATCTGATCCGCCAGATCGCGTTTCCACTGATGCAGATTCTGAATCTTGTCCTCAATGGTATTGCGAGTCAGCAAGTGGTAGATGGTCGCCGGCTTGTTCTGGCCAATGCGGTGCGCACGGTCGGAGGCCTGATTCTCAACTGCGGGATTCCACCAGGAGTCAAGATGAATCACATAATCGGCCTTGGTCAAATTCAGGCCCACACCGCCGGCCTTCAGACTGATCAGGAACACCGGACAGGAACCGTTCTGGAAGGCGCGCACGCCAGCCGAACGTTCTTTTGCCGAAAGGCTGCCATCCAGGTACTGGTAGGAAATTTGACGTTCATCCAGGGCCTCCCGGACAATGCTGAGAAACTTCACAAACTGACTGAAAACCAGGGTCTTGTGCCCGCCGTCCAAAAGTTCTTCCAGCAATTCCAGAAAGGTCTCCAGCTTGGCGGCCGGGACTTCCGGCCCGGCGCCGGCCAGCCTGGGATGACAGGTCGCCAGGCGCAGTTTGGTGATGCCGGCCAGGACCCGGATGCGCATCTGCCCTTCGCCATCCTGGTGATCCTCGAGCTCAGCCAGAATTTCCCGGCGCAACGCATCATAGAACTGCCGTTCTTCCGGTGACAATTCCACGATATGATTGATGTCAGTCTTCGGCGGCAGCTCGAGCAGGACCTGGTCCTTCCGACGGCGCAGCAGGAAGGGCTTGATCAGATTGCTCAGACGCTGCAACGCTTCGCGGTTGTCCTCGCGCTCAATGGGAATGGCGAAGCGCTGCTGGAAAAGTTCACGCGAGCCCAGCAGCCCGGGATTGATGAACTGGAAGACCGACCAGAGTTCATTCAGGTTGTTCTCAACTGGCGTGCCGGTGGTCACCAGCCGGAAGGCGGCATTGATGTTCAACGCCGCCCGCGAGCGTTTGGCGTGGCAATTCTTGATTGCCTGGGCCTCGTCCAGCACCGCGACCCGCCAGTTGATCTTGGCGAATTCCTCGTTCTCGCTCTGCAGCAATCCGTAGCTGGTCACCAGCACCGAGTGCGGCCCCATGCCGGCCAGGGTCTCACGCCGTTCGTTGCTGCCCAGGGTCACAATCTGCAAATCGGGGGCGAATTTGGCGAACTCCGCCTGCCAGTTAGCGCAGACCGAGGTCGGAGCGATGACCAGGGCTGGGCCTTCTGCGGCTTTACTGAGGATAAAAGCGATGGCCTGGATAGTCTTGCCCAGGCCCATGTCATCAGCCAGGCAGGCCCCGGCGCCAAACCCGTCCAGGCGGCTCATCCAGACAAAGCCATCGACCTGATATTGCCGCAAAGTGCCCTGGAATTTCTTGGGGACCTTGGGATTGAGCTGCATCGCCTTCTCCATGCGCTCCAGCTGTTCATGCCATTCCTTCGCGTGTTCAACCTTGACGACGTCGCCGGTCAGGGCATTCAGCAGCGGCTGCAGCAGGGGATGAATGCGGAAGATGTCATTCTGCGGCTCTCCCAGGCGGTTGAATTCATCCAGGCGCTG
>JAAYYJ010000007.1 GCA_012515455.1 Oligosphaeraceae bacterium | reverse complement strand
TGAAGGCGACATGTTCAAATGGCCCATCGTGAATCAGGAAATGGAGGCTGCGGTGCTGGCAGTCCTGCGCGAGGGCAATATGTCCGGCACCGACATTACGGGCAAATTTGCAGCTGAATTTGCGGCTTGGAATGGCACCAAATATGCTCTGGCGCACAGTTCCGGCACCGCTGCTCTGCAAGCCGCGATGTTCGCCGTCAAGCTGGGGCCGGGCGATGAGCTGATCTGCCCGTCTTTGACTTACTGGGCTTCGGCCGTCCCGGCACTCTCACTGGGAGCAGCGGTGGTGTTTGCCGATATCGACCCCGACACCCTCTGTCTCTCGCCGGAGAGCTTCGAACAACACATCACCCCGCGCACCAAGGCCGTGGTCGTGGTTCATTACGCCGCCTATCCCGCCGATATGGACCGTATTATGGCGGTGGCCAACAAGCATCAAATCAAGGTCATTGAAGATGTCTCACATGCTCAGGGCGGCTATTACAAGGGCCGGATGCTGGGCACCTTCGGAGATGTCGCGGCTTTCTCGCTGATGAGCGGCAAGTCCTTTGCCATCGGCGAGGGGGGAATGCTGCTGACCGACAACCAGGAAATCTATGAACGCGCGATCCTCTGGGGCCATTACGAACGCCACAGCGAGGTCTCCGAAGCAGTGCAGGGCGGCGCCGGCGGGTTGCCTTGGGGCGGCTACAAGTACCGCATGCACCAAATGTCATCCACGGTGGGGCGGGTGCAACTGAAAAAATACCCGGCGGAGATTGCCGAAATTGATCAGGCCATGAAGCGTTTCTGGTCTCAGTTACGGGACATCCCCGGACTGCGCTGGTGTTATCCTGCCGAGCCCGGCAGCAGCAAAGCCGGCTGGTATGCCAGTTGCGCTTTCTATGACCGGGAGAAATTCCAGGGGCTGTCTCTGAACCGCTTCTTTGCAGCGGTGCAGGCGGAAGGCGTACCCTGCCGCACTGGCATCAACCGGCCCTTGCATCGCCACCCGCTGTTCACCACCCTGGATATCTACGGGCACGGCAAACCGACCGCGCTGGTCAACCTGCCGGAAGGTACCGACCTGGCGGCGCTGACCGGCGCACTGCCGCATACCGACCGTGCCCAGAGCCGCGTCTTCCACGAACCATGGTTCAAACATTACCGTGAACAGGAAATCGACCGCTATGCCGAAGGATTGCGTAAAGTGGCCGAGAATTACGAGGAGCTGCTGCCAGGTGACACCCAGACCGAAGAACCGACCGGCGGCTGGGCCTTGACACAACGCCGCAGCTAAGCCCGCAGTACCGGAACTTTGCTGCCCCGGCATGGTCTAAAAACCCAAATGCGGGCAGCCAGCCCTTTCCTCCCCAGGCCCGGCTGAAAAATAATTCCGTTGTTCCTGCGTTTAATGCTTACATAGCATCAGACCTGGAGACGCCAGCGCGGTGAGTGATTTTTTCCCCTGGAACAATTTCTGCAATGCCAAATTATGTAAGAGCCAACGCGACCGCGATCTGCTGGAGCGGAAAATCCTGCCAAATCATTCGTTTGGGCCGTTCCCGGGACCAGCTCAAGGTCTTGGCCTGCTGGCAGTCCAAACCGGGGCAGGATCAATCGCTGGCGGAGCTGGTAGTCCAAGGCGTGAAGGCGGTCGGCTGCACCGACAACGAGTTCATCGTGGCTGGCGGCGACCAGGTCGGCTGGGGAATGGCCGATATTGAGGTCCCGGGCGCCATCGGCAGGGAACAACTGCGCGGCGCTTTAGCTTTCGAATTGCGCAAGCAGACGCCTATTCCGCCAGATAAGCTGCTTTGGGGATACCGCCTGCTGCCCGGCCCTGGCGAGCAGCAGAACTTATGCGTCAGGCTGTTCTATGTGCGCGAGGAACAATGGCGCAAGTGGCTGGCAGTGCTGAGCGGCCTCAATCACGTCGACGTCATCTTGCCCGCACCCCTGGCTTTAGACCCGCTGTTTGCAGATGCGGATATTGTCTTTCCGGCGGAACCGGGCGGCAGCGGCTACCAGACCCGCAAGACCGGGCCGCTGCGGGTGGTGGCCCAGAATGTCAATCTCGCGACTATGAGCTTCCCAGAAGCTTTCCCCCCGGCCCAGGAATATCAGCTCGAAGCCCTGGAGAGCCTGCCGCGGGAAGAGCAAATGTCCTGCATCCCGGCTTTGATTCTGGCGGCTTATGGCTTAAGCAAAGAAAGCAGCCGCGACCAGGGCACGCTGATTCCCCCACCGGAGAACCTTAAAGCCCGGCGGAATATCGCCAGTAAAATCATCGCTGCTGGCCTGCTGGTGTATATTTGCGCCACTCTGGTCAGCGGTTATGCCCGTCAATTTCAGGCTAAGGCCGGGCACTTGCGCAGGATTGAATCCGAGACTAAGATGGTGCAGGCGCTGCTGGACGGCCTGAAGAAGCAGAGTGACCCCGCCGAAAAGGAATTCGTCCATTCTCTGCGTCAGGAACTGCAGGACAATGTCCAGCAGATGCCTGATTTTCCCGAAGCCCTGATAGAGTTGAGCAACCTGATCGAAGCACCGACCTGGGCCTCGACTCGCCTGGAATGGAATGCGGGGCAGATCGCCATGCAATTGCAGAGCAGTACCCGAAATCTCGACCTGCCGGAGAAACTGGAGGAATCGCCCCTCTTGGGCGACGTGCGGGAATTGTCGTCGCAGTTCAATCAGGGGGTCTATACCCAGCGTTATAATCTCAATGCCCGTTTCGACACGGAAGAAGAAAAGCTCGAGTTCGTTCAACGTCAGAAGAAGCGCCTGGAGGCGGCCAAACAACAAGCCTTGGAGGAAGCCGCAACTCCGGTGACGGACACTGCCGAGGACTCTGACGCGAGCGATGCTGCTGATCCGCAGGATGAAAACTCCGACGAGGTTCCCGGAGAGGAAAATTCCAGTCGAGCTCCTGCTCCCGTCCCCGCCCCGCAACCATAATGCATGCCGCAGCCTCTGCTGCGCCGTCCCACTGACAACATGGCTAATTTCCCTAAAATTCCCCGCCGGCAATTATTTCTGTTGTTGCTGATGCTGGTCATCGGCTTCTTCTTCGTCCGGCGCTATGTCAATTTTACCCTGCCCACCAGCAGCCGCATTGAGGAAAAATTGCAGACGTTGAATTCTCTGCGCAAGGACCTGCAGCTGCAGCAGAAGTTATCCGAGGAGCAGTTGCAGGAGCTCTCCCATCTGCAGGAGCTCGCGGCGCCGTTCTGGTTCTCCAGCGGTCAACGGGTTCTGGTGGACCAGGAAATCACCCGTGAATTCGGCAAGATTCTGCGTCAGGCGCAATTGCCGGCGAACCACAAGGTCGACGTGCAGCGCAACAAACTGCCCGGTGTCACTCATCTTCAGGAAGTGCAGATCAAGCTGGATTTCCGCGGCATCAGCATGCAGGAGGTCAGCCGTCTGTTTCAGGAAGTGCATCAGTACGGCCCTAAGCTGAGCTGGAATTACTGCCGCATTGAGCCGGACAACCCGCGTACCCCGAAGAATGTGAATCTCTCTGCCCGCTTGCGGGCACTGGTTCTTAATCCCGAGGTAGTGGATTATCTCAATGGAGAGACGGTCAGCAAGAACAGCAAAGGAGGAACCGCATTATGAGCAACCTCTCCTGGCTATTCCTCAATGCACTGCTGATTGTCGCAGCGATCCTGAGCACTGTCACCATGCGCAAAATCGCTATCCCGGAACTGCCCCGGATCGAGGCAGCCGAAAAAACCGGCAAAGACTCCAAGGGCGGCAAGAACGACCCCCAGCAGCAGGTGAGTCGGCTCGCTCCCAAGACCACCGCACTCAATTTTGAGGAAATTTGGGAAAAATCGCTGTTCCGGCCCGACCGCACCGAGAAGACCGATACTGGCGCTGAGAGCACCGGCAGCGAACAGGCCCCCGAGAAGTCCGATTTTGAGCTGACCGGCATTGCCTGGATGGGCTTGCCGGGCCAGGCCAAGCCGGTCGCAGTAATCAAGCAACGCCAGAGTCTGCCCCAGCGCAACACCACCCGCCGGATCATCCGCGGCCGGCGCGTACCCCTGCCGGGGACCCCGGCTCCGGCTGAAAACGAGCCGGAGAAACCCCAGAATGTCGTGTTTGCGGTCGGCGACGCCATCAATGACTCCGGCTATATCCTGGCGGAAATCAATACCGAGGAGAATTCAGCCGTATTGAAACGGAACGCCGAGCGCGTGGAGCTGAAAATTGAATTCGGCAGTGATGCCAGCCTGCAGCGCAAAACTGCGGCTGTCAACGAGGCCAGCGCCCGGCAAAAACAGCGCGAGGCCGCCGAAACACAATCTGCGGCCTCCAAGCTGGCCACGCCGGTACCGGCCAAGACCGCTCCCGGCGGTGCGGATATGCAGCCTCCGGGGCCGCCGGGAGCGCCGGGCGCAGCCCCCACACCAGTACGACCGGGCGTCCGCTCCCCTCAGGTGCAGGCGCAGCCGGCGGCACCTGATGCCGCTGCCGCATCTCCCGGCAGTTCTGCCAGCCAAAGAGAAAAACTGCGCCAGCGCCTGGAGCTGCTGAACCGCAGCACCCGTCGCCCCCCACCCCGGCAATAACCCAGACTGGGCCATCCTGCTCTGCAATCATTATTCAGAATAGCTCCCAAGGATCAATATGTACAGCAGCTTCAGTAAAAAAATTTGTGTTTTCTGCACTGCCGGGCTGGTTTTTTTGTCCGCTTGCACGAGCAATAAGATAGCCGGTTTTGCCAGCAGTGACGCCCCGGGGGGTGATTCTGGTCTGGACGCTTCCGGTCAGCGTCAGTTGCCTTTTACCAAGATTCCGACCCGCAAGGCTGATTTGATGGATGAGACTCCTCTGTCGGTCAGTCCGGCCTCCGAGCAGGAGGCTCCGTCCATCGAGCGTCAATTTGCGCTGCCTGACCGGGTATCCTCAAAGGATGGCGAGACCTTTGGGGTCTCTGAGTATCCGGACAACCTGATTCGGGGCGTGCCGGACCCGGAGACCGAATTGGAAGTCGGCTTTATCTTCAATGGCGATTCCATTGATGTGGTAGCCAAGACCTTCGCCTCGGAAAACATGCTTAATTTCAGCTACCTGGTTGACCCGGCCGTCAAGGGTGCCATCACCATGGAAGTGAAGACGAAAATGACCGCCCGGGAGACCTGGGCGACTTTCGAGCATATCCTCTGGCTGGCCGGTGCCTATGCCTCTAAAAACCCCGGCTTCATTCATATCCTGCCGTTTGACAAAATGCCCAAGGAGCGGCGCATCTACGCCGATCATGATATCCAGCCCAACGTAATTGTTGATTTCAGCACCATCCGCTATAAGAAAAGTGCGGATATCAGCAATCTAATCAAGCCGTTCCTGACCGACGGCGCGAGCGTGACTGATCTTGTCGATTCCAATACCCTGGTCATTGTCGAGGCGCCGGCCAATATCAATAAAATCCGCGAGCTCATCTCCCGCCTGGACAACAAGGGTGAACGCGCCTGGCCGGTCAAGTGCTTCCCCTGCCAGGAAGTCGATGCGGAAGAGGTCGCCACAGAAATGCAGACCCTGCTGCCGGTCCTGGGACTGCCGGTCGCCACCGGCACCGGCAGCTCCGGCGGGGCCATAAAAATCACCGCCTTGCCCCGGATTGGCATCATCGTGGTCTCAGCGGCCTTGAGCGAGGTCGTCGATGAAGTCGGCAAATGGATCAAGTCGCTGGACCGTTCCGATATGCTTGACAAGGAGGAAATCTACTACTACAATGTCCGCCACAGCACCGTGGAAAAACTCAGCGCCTCCCTGGATGCATTCTTCAATACCACCAGCAGCAGCAGCCCGACCAGCACCACCTCCACCACCCGGAGCACCTCGGCCCGGGCCACCGCCCCCAGCGGCTCGACCAGCAGCAGCGCCAGCACCACTAGCAGCAGCAGCTCGAGCAACCGCAGCAGTACTGCCGGCAGCAGCCGCACGAACCGCAGCAGCAACCGCAACAGCGAGGACAGCAAGAATTCCCTGACCAGCACAGTTTTTGACACCGAGGTCATTGTCTACACCGATGACGAGAGCAACCGAATTACTCTGAAGACCACCCCCAGGACCTGGAGCCTGATCAAGCTGTTCCTGGAACGCCAGGATGTCCCCCCGCGGCAGGTCGCTATCCAGGCCATCATTACCGAGATTAATTTGACCGAAGATACCCAGCTGGGCATCACCTACAGCCTGGAACGGGCCCTCAGGAACGGCACCCTGGCGGCCAGCAGCATCGGCTCTTCGCTGTTGAATTCTCCGGCGGCGGGCAGCCTGATTGGTACTGCCACCACTGGCGACACCCTGAATTCTCTGGTCGGCAACACCCACAAGGGCATCGGTCTGCTGTGGAACAACAAAGCCGGTGACACCCTGGCTTTCCTGAAGGCCTATGCCGGTGAAGACAACACCAAGATTCTGTCTGAGCCGCAGCTGGTAGTGCTCAGCGGTGCGCAGGGATATATGCAGGCCGGCTCATCCGTACCCATCGCCACCGAGTCCACCACCTATACCAGCAACGACAACTTCAACTCCAATTATGAATACGAGGACCTGGGGGTGATTATGACCGTGACGCCGTATATAACCGCCGGGCACGACGTCCGGCTGGTCATCGAGCAGGAGGTCTCGGCCATCGCCGGCTATGAGACCGGCACCACCACCCCGACCCTCTCCAAGAAAAAAGTCTCCTCCGAACTGGTCGTCCCCGACAATACCACCCTGATGATGGGTGGCATGATTCAGAATACCTCCGCCAGCACCAAAACCGGGGTGCCGTATCTGATGGACATCCCCTATCTGGGCGCGCTGTTCCGGGCCAATTTTAAGCAGGATATCCGCACCGAGCTGCTCATTCTCCTGACCGTGAATGTCCTGGACACCAAGAATCCCCAGGAGGAGCTTATCCGCCGTTACAAGGCCTCACTGGAAGAAATAGAGAAGACCCGCAGTACTGAAATGTACTGACCACCGACCGCCGGACAACACTGCACCGGCAGCACCCACTTTTTATCCGGGAGCAATCATGCGGGCAGTATTTATCCCGCGCTGACTCCCCGGTCGAAGCCTTCGGGCTTTGCCAGCACTAGAATACAGTTATGGAACAAGAAGACCACAACAACCTGAATGAAACTGCAAAAGATCAGCCGGCAGTGCAGAGCATCCCGCAAGGCGAGGAACTGCAGGCCAAGGTCCGGCAGGCGCTGCTGCAGATTATTTCGGCCTCCACTGAGGAAGAACTCGTTTGCGGTTCTCCTGAACGCGATCTGACCCTGCTCCGCAACGGTAAGCTGGAGGAGAAAGCGCTGCTGGAGGTCTATGCCGCCGTAACCGGCCTGCCGTTGCTGGATGAGCAGGAAATCAAGGACCTTAATTATTACCCGGAGGTAACCTTCGATTTCCTCAATACCGAATGCTGTCTGCCT
>JAAYYJ010000055.1 GCA_012515455.1 Oligosphaeraceae bacterium | reverse complement strand
TTAATCCTGCTGCGCCTGACAATGCTCACAGCAGTCCTCCAGGGGCGGCAGCTTAAAGAAGAAATAATTCTGCTGATGCCGCCAGACTGCGGGTGAAATGAATCCCGCCGCGGGCACATAGAACGCGCAGGCGCCGACCAGATCCAATATGCCACTGGCGCTTAAATTTCTTCCGCACCAGGCATTCTGCCCCCGGTATCCTTCCTTGTTCACATAAATCGAGAAGGTCCTGTCCTTGCGCACCGGCACCCGCAGCGGCGAGAGGTACTTCTGGCCGTCGACAATAACCTCCGCGCCCGGCGGGTCGGTCTCAACCACGATATCCTCGTACCAGGGCAGAAACAGCGAACACGAGGAAGCAAAAAAAGACCCCGCCAGCAAGAAGAGTAACTGCAATTGCTTTTTTGACATCGTGGTTCCTGAAGAACTTCGGTGCTATATGCCGGAGAGATTCAGACAGCGTGTAAATCCGGGCTGTTAACTGCCCACCTTGGCGATCCTGGTCGCCTTCCTTGCTGCCGGCAGTTTCCCCGACTTCAGTCCGACCGGCACGGATGGTGGCAAAGCTCTCGAGCGTTGCTCAAACATGCTGGCCACAATGGCATAAACGACCATCATCTGCATGAAATTGACCTGCTGCTTCAGTACCCACTCCAGGGTCGACTGCAGGAACACCGCCACCAGCCCGCTGCAGATTCCGGCCAGCAGGTAGAATTGACTGTGCTGACGATAAGCAGACAGGCTCCGCCACCCCAAGGTAAAAATTGCCGCGTACCAGCAAAGCAGGGCCAGCAGTCCCAGCCAGCCGCACTCGGCGCCTACCAGCAGGTATACCGTCTCCACGATCCCCCACTGGCGTTCCTCCTGCCGGTTTTCCCACCGCTCCGGCTCCAGATATTTCGGGTTGTAAGGGTAGTTGCGATCCATCTTCAGGCTCCAGTTGTTCACCCCTACCCCCAACGGTTCAGCTTTGATCATATTCCAAGCCGCAGTAGCATAGAACACTCTGGCATTCCCTGAGGCCGTCGAAGCATACTTGAAACGATACACTACCTGCGACAGGAAAAGACCGGTGCCCACCAGTGCACAGAGTCCCATACAGGCCAGTATTTGCAGTTTCCGGGCGGTGATTCCTGCCGCCAGGGACAACGCCATGGCCACCGCGCAGCCAATGGGGAAACAGATGATCGCCCCCCGGGAATAAGTACTGACCAATGCTGCGGCATTAAGCAGCAGAGAGATGGCAAAGAAGCTTGATTTGAGGAAGCTTTTGCATTGCATCCAGCCGGCCAGGAAGACCGGGCAGATCAGGCTGAGGTACATCCCCATGCTGTTCTGATGGGGAAACACCCCCCGGGCCTGATAAATGCCATCCCAATACTTGCCTTTGACTACCACCAGAAAGGACAGCAGCAGCATGCAGGCAATACCCCAGACAAACACCTCATAGTCTTTGCTGTGCCGAAGATAAGAATACACGCACAGCAAGACCAGATACATCATCAGCATCTTCCAAATCTCATAAAACGAAATCAAAGCACTCTCAGCTTTGATCAGTGAAACCACTGAACAGAGGAACAGCAGAATATACGCCCACAATCCCCTAACATAGAAGCGGATTCGTACTCCCTGGAGGTACATGGCCAGCAGAGCGGAAAGACATAATAGATACGCCAGTGAGATTTCCATGCCGCGGGCAGTGCCGCGGTATAG
>JAAYYJ010000554.1 GCA_012515455.1 Oligosphaeraceae bacterium | reverse complement strand
GAATATGCCCTGGCCGCCGGCGAAGCCCAACGCCTGGGCTTCCGGCGACTCTTCCTACAGGAAGACGACGACGGCAGCTTCCTGCCCGATTTCCGCCTGCGCCAGCAGCCCTTCGCCGGCAATCGCGAACCCGGCCGCCAAGCGGCTGAGACTCAGACCAGCGGGAACACGTAGCCGTCCGGCAGGGTGGTGTTGCGGCAGTCCCAGGACATGGAGTCTTCACACTTGTAGAATGCTTCAGTGATGCTGTCGCAGGTTTGCGCCGGACAGAGTTCAGTAAAAGGCAGGCAATGATTCGCGGAATCCAGCAGGGTCAGAGTCACCGGACCGGGAATTTTATAGGGTGCGATCTGGGCCCGCCGCTGGATGCCCCGGCAGACTCCCTGGTAGATCAGCTCACAGGCCCGGGCGGGAATCAGCGAACAAGCCATATACGGTGACAAGGCCTGCTTGACCTCAGCCACCTCAATCCCCGCAATCTTGGCCGATACCTCGGCGGTGATTTTATCGTCGCCGCTGATGAACACCGTCGGGACACCGCGGTCGGCGGCCACTGCAGCAGCCATTGAGGCCTCACTCATATATATATCGCCGTTGTTTACTTTCCATAAGGAATGCGGAGTTATGGCGCAGGGTGTGGCGCCCATAGCATGCGCACCGACCAGCACCAGGGCCGCAAAGCTCGCATCCAGGAGATTAAGCCAGCATGGCCCGCTGCCGTTGCGTCCATGGATAATGCGGCAGCGCGGATCAAGGTCCTCGAAGATGATGTTATAACCAGAACCGTGATTGTCGTTGACTATCACTTCGTCGGCACCGCAGTCAAAAGCAGCTTTGACCGCAGCATTGACTTCATTGGTCAACAGCCGGTACATCCGCTGACGATGCTGGACGTTCTCAAAATTGGGATTCTTGCGGTTCTCAAAAAAACAGAACCCAGCCACGCCTTCAAGATCGGTCTGGATATAGACTTTTAACATCTTTACGCCTCTGTTGCCATCCTTCGATTTCATTCCGCCCCGAGTCAGTACTGCAAGGCTGACCACCTCAGCCAGGCATCGGTACCGATGCCGACCAGGCGCTCACCCAGGATTTTCTTCAACAACAGACCGTCCACCGGCAGGTTGGGCCCGAGGTATTTCAGCGCCTCCGCCGGAGCATCACCGCTGAGAATCTGCCAGTATTGCGCCTTGGCCTGCACATTCTGCCACCAGGTCGAGGCATAATCCGCCGGGAACTGTCCCCGAAAACAATCCAGAGCCAGTTTGGCTTTGGCCATGCTGTCCTCAGAGCATTTGATCAGCAGATCAGGCACATAGTTATAGGCCTGAATGACTCCGGTCTGAAATGCATATACCTCCTTCACCGCCAGACGCCGACCCAGATCCGGCACCAGATTCGGGGCGCAACCGAGCACATGCCGGGTATATCTGGCCACCGCCCGGTGATCAGGATGGATGTCTTCCGGCCAATGCATCAGTACAATCTCCGGCTGGACCGTGAGCACAAAATCGGCGAGACGCTGACAGATTTCATCCTGGACCCCGGCCGTGGCTGATACCGGATAATCCCAGACCACCTTCTCGCACCCCAGGCATGCAGCCGCAGCCGACGAGGCGGCAAGAAGCTTCTCGCGCGCACCCGGCCCCATCTCGCGCACACTGGTCCAATTCCAGCCGCCAATGGGATTGAGAATCACCACCCGGCAGGAGGCTGCGCTCAGCAAGGCACAGATATTGGGGAATTCCGCTTCTACCTCTTCAAAGTGAGCTCCAATTACCAACACCGTGGTGGTCTTTGTCATCGGGATGCCTTCCTTTATGCTGGCCCCAGTTCATGATTTTTTGCTCTGCCAGCCCCAAAATACCCTGCCCCGACTGCCGCTGCCGACGCAGCCATGCCGAGGCGGAATTCCTGCTCCATCAGACAGTATTAATATACTTCCTTTTTGCTTATATTCACCGTTGCAACTTGTTTATTCGCATTTTGGTTTTATTTTATTACCTCTGTTTGTTGCCGCGGTTGAGCAGTCGCCACGGTTGTGGCATTTTGTGCGGGTCGGGCGGAACCCGGGCAGATGCACCCAACGTTTACCGCCGGCGGCTGCAGGGCTGCAAATCCACCCGGTGCCGAAAACCCATCATCAGGATAGCTGTATGTCTTTGCTCAAACTGATTCCGGTCTGCGTACTGTTTCTGATGGCTGCATTGCTGCCTGCCCAGGTGGCGCGCATCCTGCCCAAGGCGGATGAAATTCAGATCGAGGCCGAGGAGCTGACGCATTTGCAGACTTCCGGCGATGTCAAGGCCAAAGGCAAGGTGGTGGTCACCTACGGCGATCTGCAAATGACCGCCGATGAAGCGAGCCTCAATGCCAATACCGGTGAATTCAGTGCCAGCGGTGATGTCAAAGTAACCCTGAAGGATCAGGGCAGTTGGCAGGCGCCGGCCATACAGGGCAATATCCAGAAAAAAGAATTCCGGTTCGGGCCTTTCCGGATGGACAGCGAGGTCTGGCATGCCGGCGGGCAGTCGGGCAGTTATGCCGAGGACGGTGACAATGTCCTCTCCGGCGGCTGGCTCAGCACCTGCGAACTGCACCATCCGCATTACCGGCTCAGCGCCAAAGAGATCATCCATCATCCCGATCAGACCTTCACGGCCAGACACGTGACCCTGCGCTTCGGGTCAGTACCGGTCTTCTATCTCCCTTGGGTCTGGGGCAGCACCAACACCAGCAGCATCGGCTGGATCATCAAGCCGGGATACTCGGGCAAACGAGGCGCCTATCTGCAGATCGGCCGGGTCTGGCAGAATGAAACCTTGGGCGAAAATAAGCTGTACTTGGACCTGATGAGCAAACGCGGCCTGGGACTGGGCTTCGACAGCGATTACACCAGCGCAGTGCGCGACCTGAAAATCCAGCTCTACGGCCTGCTGGATCGCGACACCCCGGAGACCATCCCCGGCTACAACCGCCGTTTTGCCGCCGAGGATGACCGCTTCCGCCTGAATACATACTACCGGCATGAGCTGCTTCCTGATCTCACCCTGCGCTTGAATGTCGATTACTTGAGTGATATCGCCATGCTGGAAGACTGGTTCAGACGAGACTACCGCCGCTTCGAACAGCCAAAAAGCTTCGCCGACCTGACCTATGACCACAAATATTTTTCGGCTGGACTGAATATCCGCCCGCGGATCAATGAATTCAACACCGCGGTGGAATCACTGCCAGAGCTGCGTCTGATCATCCCTAAAATTGCTCTGGGGCATTCTCCGCTGCATTACAACAGCGAGAACAGCCTTGGCTACTACCGTATGAAATGGCGCAACTTCGACCTCAGCCGGCAGTTCTTCATTCCTCCGGCAGAATACCTGGCTGACCTGCATACCGATCCGGCCGACTACAGCAGCTTCCGCGCCGATACCCTGCATACCTTTTCCCTGCCGCTCGATCTGGGCAGTGCTCTGACCATTGCTCCCCGGGCCAGTTTCCGCGCCACCTCATACAGCCGCAGCAGCCGCAGCAAGCTGAGCACCCAAGACCTGGCCGATATCATTGCTGCCGAAAATCACGACCACCCGCACAATCAGTTCCCGGTCAAAGCCTATGACGACCAGGGCGGCAGCCTGACCCGCCTGGCGGCTGAATTCGGCCTGGAAATGCGCAGTAAGTTCTGGAGCGACTGGCAGGAAAGCCAGCTGCCGTCACTGCAGATCGGCACCTGGCGCCACATCGTCGAACCGTATCTTAACTATACGTTTGCGCCTGAGCCATCGGAAGACCGGGACAACCTCTATTTCTTTGACTCTATCGACCGCCTGCAGAGACAGCATTTCCTGCGCCTGGGACTTGACCAGCGCTGGCAGACCCGCCAGGGCGACCGCTTCCGCGACCTCCTCCGCTGGCAAAGCTACCTTGATGTCCATTTCGACCGCGGCGATGAATCCGGGCGCTACCCCGGCGATTGGGGAAACCGTTGGGAGTTCGACCCGCGTGGGGATTTCGGT
>JAAYYJ010000553.1 GCA_012515455.1 Oligosphaeraceae bacterium | reverse complement strand
GCCCGCCGGAAAAACCGGCCTCGGCTTTGCCCCCATACCAGGGCACCTGGACCATCCCGCCCAGATTCGGATCGCGACCTTCCAAGGCGTGCACATAGACCTTCCCATCGGCCTTGGAACACAAAAACGCCCCCGGCTGCCGGTCCAGCAAGGTGAAGGACTCGACCCGCAAATAGCGTGAGCCGCGCCGTTTCTCCCACAGCTGATTCACCGCTTAAGGTGAGGTGTTCTCCCAGACACTGCGGTAGCCGGCAGTTTTTTTCCAGGCCTCGGGGAAAGGAAACCCCGCGGTCAGCACCGCGGTCTCACCCGGCGCCCCCCGGAAGACTATCGGCGCCTCCGCAGTCCCGGAACTGCGGATGGTGATCTGCTCCCGGTAGGTCCCACCCCGGACCGTCACCACATCGCCGGCCTGGACCAGCGCGGCCGCCTTGCCAATCGTCCGGAACGGCGCCTCGCGGCTGCCTGGCGAATCATCACTGCCGCTGCTGGCGACAAAATACTCTGCAGCAGAAAGCGATAATACGGCGGTTAATAACGGCAGCAGAAAGAAAATGCGCATGTTGTTCTCCAGTATGCTTGAATTCACCTCCGGCCGCCAGGGCGGCGCCCGGAATACCCTGGGCGGCAAATCCGTCCACAGGTAAATTTACCCTCCCGCGCCGCCGCTGTCAACCGGGCGGGCGGATATTTCGCCTCCCGCAGCCGAGAAAAAATCAGGCGGCAGCCGGGAGGTATTCCGGCTGCCGCCTGGGTTCAGGTTATGATGGTCGGGGTTATTCCGAGATTACCGGCAGTTCGAAGGTCTCGCTGGTCTCAATCCAGTAGCCTTCTCCGAGCTGCAGGTTGTAGATGCCCGCATTGTCGACCGCGAAGTCGTAGCTGGGAGCACCATCCCGGATCACGAATTTGTAGATGTTCAGCTTGCCGGCATTGTCCCGGGTAATCTTCTTCAGAATACCAGGATAAGCCTGCTCGTTGTAGGTGGCGGCAAAATCCTCCACCGGATAGATCGGACCGATGATGTTCCAACCCATATTCAACGGAATCGAGGTGCCCAGATTACCGGTCAGGGTAATCTTGCCGCTGATGCCAACCGGGATGTACAGCCAGTAGCCGCGACCGGCAACCAGATGCGTGGCCGCTATGTACTTGCCGCCTTCGTACTGCCACACAGTACCACGGTAGACCTTCTTGCCATTGCGTACCAGTACCTCGTCAACCGCGTTGTTCAACGGAGTCAGCTTCAGAGAAATCAAATTCCAGCCGGCCCGCAGACCAGTGTCGAAATTCAATTCCTGGAATTCGTCCGGCGCACCCAGGCTGAAGCGGAAGACTGCGTATGCCTGCCCGTACTGGTCAGTCTGCAGGCTCTTCAGGGCGACATCACCCAGCACGACCTCCTGATAGGCACCGATCTGCAACTCCATGGTAGTGCCCGGGACAGCCTCGTAGACGCCGTCCACACGCTTGCGCATCTGGGTCACGCTCATGCCGTCGATGCTGGTCGGCGGCAGACTGCTGGCCCGCCAGGACAGGCGGCATTCCGCAACCGTATCG
>JAAYYJ010000552.1 GCA_012515455.1 Oligosphaeraceae bacterium | reverse complement strand
TCGACCAAGGGGGCGCCGCCCCCTTGGAATCCCCCGGGGGCTTTGCCACGTCACAGCCTGGCTTGCCGCCGGCTCCGCACGGCGGCTCGCCCGGCTGTGACGTGGCAAAACCCTGTCGCTCAGGAAACCGGATGGAGTCCCTCCCCCTGAACTGCGGGCACAGAAAGGCACACCCGGAAGCCGTGGCTGGTGCCGCGGCCGCCGGGGGCGCCCCCGTAGCGGTAAGCGGAGCGGCAGAAGTTGGCGACGTCGGACCAGCCGCCGCCGCGAAGCACGCGGAACGTCCCGCTTTCCGGCCCCTGGGGGTCCCGCCGCGCACTGTAGCCGTAGTAGTTTTCACTATACCAGTCCGAACACCATTCCCACACATTCCCGCTCTGCTGACAGGTGCCATAGCCACTCACCCCGGAGGCATAGCCCCATACCGGACAGGTCTCCTCACTGCCGCAATTTCCACTGTGGCGGCAGCGCGACTCGTCCCACTCGTTCCCCCAAGGGTACAGGACATTGGCCGGCCCGCGGGCGGCATGCTCCCATTCCGCCTCCGTCGGCAGACGAAGACCGGCCCACCTCACGTAACTCAACGCATCGTCCCAGCTCACGTATACCACCGGATGGGACAGCTTCGAGGATGAATCCCACCCCGCCTGATTCGGGGCCCGGTGCCCCGTCGCCCGCACAAACTCCGAATACTGACGGTTCGTCACACAGTACATACCAATGTAAAACGACGACACCGAAACGACATGACGGGGACAATCACCATCCTTCCCGTCCCCCATTTTAAACTCCCCGCCGGGTACATACACCAGCACGCTGCCGTCACGCTCGTGCCAGAGCAGGCGGCCAGCGATCTGTTCCCGATACTCTTCCTTCAACATGGTTGCCAACCGGCATGTTGTACCCTGCTGCTGAACCATCGTTTTTGCTCCCTACAATTTCACCACCGGAAAATTGCTCACTGGCAACGGCACGCACTCCCCGCTGCTCAACTTCAGATGCGAACGACTGTTTTCGCAAAGATCACGCAGTGATATGGTCAGCCGTTTTTTGTCATCCACCCCGAAGGCCGCAACAAAACGTCTGTCATCCCCCAGGCGGCAGGGCGGGTCGGCCTGGATGAAATCCCGGGCATTGTGAATGACACGCTGGTTGACATCTTCACGCTGAACCACCACCCGCTCACGCATGGCCCCGTCACTGAAGTCGTACACGCTCTCGGGACGCACCATGTAGGACTTCTCAACGACCGTCAGCCCCAGACCGGTGGCCCCTTCGCAGGCGCCATTCACATACCGCGCGCTAAACGGCTTCGGCGTGGGATACTGCGTCCCCCTGGGAACCACCGGAGAAAGCAGATAGTCCCCACCGGCAGGGTCCCAGACCCGCAGGCAGTAGTCATGCACCAGGGTCGCCGATATCTCCTCACCCGCAAAACGGCATGCCCCACGGGCGATCGCCTCAAAGGGATTGTCCGTATAAACCGGACAGTTCGGAAAGTAATCACGAACCCGCTCGCATACCCCCAGCAGCATGCTGCTGCCACCCACCAGAAATACTCCCTGAACCTCGGATTTCTTGGTGCCGTACTTGACATTCGCAGCCTCCAGAGCCCCATCCATGGTGCTCACCAGCTGCCGGTAAACGCCCTTCGACTCCAGCAGTGCCTGCAGGTCGGCGCGGGCGAAACTGTGGCTGATCAGCTTGCCGCTGATCGGGTTAAGCTGCGTCACATCAACCTCGGCGGACCCGTTGGACAGACCGATCTTGACCTCTTCCAGCTGGCGGAGCAGAGGCGTCCCCACGTCGGTCACTTCCTGGGAAGAAAGGCCCTCCGCAGCGACCAGCATCTCCATAAGCCAGTTGTCGATCAGCATCCCGCCCAGTTCTTCGCCCTTGCGTCCCAGCGGCGGCTGCCGCTGCCCGGCATTGGCAGCGTCCAAATCCGTTTTCACCACGGCCACATCCAGCGTGCCGCCGCCAAAATCCACCACCACATAGACCTGACCGTTTTTGACGCGGTCGCAGTAGCCCAGGATGCAGGCGGTCGCTTCATCGAGCATCCGCAGGCGGCAGGGCAGCAGAGCGGCGATTGTGTCCTGCAGCCAGCTGGCGTAAAAGTCAAACGACTCCACCGGCATGGTCACCACCAGCTCGTCCTCCGCATTCACCAGGGATTCCTGCACCAGCAGCAGCAGGCGCTCCAGCAGCGACCGGGCCGCATGAAAATTGTCCAGGCGCTGGCCATCAAGAAAACGGCCGCCGCGGCGTTCGCGCAGGAGATCCATTTTCAGCCAGCGGAAAGTGCCGCGGTGATCGAGCAGTCCGGCGTTTTCGACCTGGGCGCCCGCCAGCACCCGCTTGTCCTTGCCGTAATGGATCAGCGAGGGGATGACATACGCTGTACGGTTGTTCTGCTCGCCGGGCAGGCGGTACTGATAGACCCGGGTAAGGGCCGGCGAGCGCAGCACATCCACATCGCCGGTCGCTTCATTCCAGCGTGCCAGCACGCTGTTGCTGGTTCCGAAATCAAGCGCGATCGCCATTGTCAGCACCCTCCGCGTTCACCATGGCTTTTGTCAACATCTTGCTGCCGAAGCGGTAGCCGACGAAACTGACTCTGACCTTCCCCCCCGGACTGACGTCCCCCCCGCTCAGGCGCTGGTGCACACTGGCATCGTAGTCAACCTTTTCCCCCGCCTGCCCCACGGCTTCCAGACCCTGTTCACGCCAGGCCTGCTGCAGCTTGCTCAGCAGCTTGAGCAGGTCGCCGGCCCGCAGCTCCTTGCCCTGCTCGTGCATATAGCGCATCGTGTCCAGCTGCGAAAGCAGCGGGGCGTGCCGGCCGGCGAGAACTTCCAGGGCATCCGCCGCCGCCTGCTCCTGACCAGACTTGTTCTCGCGCCGAGACGCTTCATACTCCCGTTTCAGGCGAACAATCAGCTCGTCGCGCTCGCGCAAGTCCTGCTCCAGACTCGCCACCCGACCCCGCAAAACCGCCAGGTCCGGCGGCAATGCCGCCGCCGGATCGCCGGAAGCTTCCCCACCGCATAAAACCCGCCAGGCCGCCGCCAGACGCCGGCCAATGCTCACGTGTTCTGTAGCCATCGCGCATTCCTCCTGATGTTGCGTTCACCGCTATTATCATACCAAAAGCAAATTCGACCAAGGGGGCGCCGCCCCCTTGGAATCCCCCGGGGGCTTTGCCACGTCACAGCCTGGCTTGCCGCCGGCTCCGCACGGCGGCTCGCCCGGCTGCTCCGGGCAAAGCCCACTCGCTCAGGAAACCGGACGGAGTCCCTCACCCTGAACTGCGGGCACAGAAAGGCACACCCGGAAGCCGAAGCTGGTGCTGCGGTAGCCGGGGGTGCCCCCGTAGCGGCTCGCGGAGCGGCAGAAGTTGGCGTCGAGGCTCCAGCCGCCGCCGCGAAGCACGCGGTACGTCCCGCTTTCCGGCCCCTGGGGGTCCCGCCGCGCACTGTTGCCGTAGTAGTTTTCACCATACCAGTCCGAACACCATTCCAACACATTCCCGCTCTGCTGACAGGTGCCATAGCCACTCACCCCGGACGCATACCCCCATACCGGACAGGTATCCTCACTGCCGCGATTTCCACTGTGGCGGCAGCGCGAATCCTCCCACTCGTTCCCCCACGGGTACAGGACATTCGCCGGCCCGCGGGCGGCATGCTCCCATTCCGCCTCCGTCGGCAGACGAAGACCGGCCCACTTCACGTAACTCAACGCATCGTCCCAGCTCACGCATACCACCGGATGGGACAACTTCGAGGCAGGACATACCCCATTGACCCACACCGGATTGTCCCAATCCGCCTGATCCGGAGCACGATGCCCCGTCGCCCGCACAAACTCCGAATACTGACGGTTCGTCACACAGTACATACCAATGTAAAACGACGACACCGAAACGACATGACGGGGACAATCACTTCCCTCCCCGTCCCCCATTTCAAACTCCCCGCCGGGTACATACACCAGCACGCTGCCGTCAACCGAGTGGTACAGCAAAGGGCTTTCCAGACGCAGATGACCCGGCTCTGTTTCACATAATATCGCCATCAGTTCCCTTCCTCACCATGAAAACGCCTGCCGGATGAACCAGAATGACGTAGCTCATTCACGAAAATTGAGACTATATCACGACTTTTGCAGACTTCTTCGCCAAAGTGCACACAGCAAGGTCGAACCGGCGGCGTGAATTGCCGCGCAGCGGCAAGACAAGCCGCCATTCTTCCCTGCCTTTGTCTTCTTCGCGCCTTCGCGCCTTCGCGTGAGAATAAATAGCCTTCGCGTAAGGCAAAAATAGCGCCTTAAAGCCGGCGGCGTGAATTGCCGCGCAGCGGCAAGACAGGCCGCCATAATCTGCGCTAATCTGCGGAATCTGTGGATAAAAAAGCCTTCCTCGCGCCTTCGCGCCTTCGCGTGAGAAAAAAAGCCTTCGCGTGAGGGGAAAAGGGCCCTTACCAGTTATGGAAGGC
>JAAYYJ010000551.1 GCA_012515455.1 Oligosphaeraceae bacterium | reverse complement strand
CTGCCACCAGGGCCAGCGAAGCCAAGGTCCCGGGCAAGGGCTGGCCGCTGACCGGCGGAGCTTCGGCTTGAAAACCTGTGATGCCGAAAAAAATCGCACTCGGTGAGGTACTGTAATCCAATTCAGCCAGCACCGTCCCGAAAGCATCGGGGTTCTCCGCCAATCCATAGTTGCCGTAATTCGAGTACGGAGTATAGATTGAGGTATTGATGGTACCATTGAGGTTGGCGATCCATAAACCGAAGGAATCACCGTCGGAAAAAGTCCCGACCTCATAGCCGGTCTGATATACCCGATCATTCCATTGGCTCTCCTGATACTCTTTGGTTATGATGGTGTCGCCCGTTCCGGAAACCATGTCTCCGGTAACCATGTTAATGTAACCATAATCGGACATCACCAGCGCCAGCCTCTCGCTGTTGCCGGGCATGCTGTAAAGATTGTTGATCTTGTCAACAATATAGAAAGTGCCACTGCCGCTGGTGACGTTGATATGAAAATAGTTCCCGCCGGTTCCCTCATAGTGGGAGTTGTCATAAGGCACGGTCACAATTTCATACTGAAAAGCGGCAAACGCAGACAGGCCACACAAGAAAGCTAAGAGCAGTAATTTATTCTTCATGGCAGTCTCCTTTTAAGGCGGCAGAACCAAGTTAGTATCGTGATTAACTTTAATCCAAAAGAAGAATATAATTCGATTCCTCGTGGAATGCAAATCAAAAGTTAAAAAAAACACCCGCAAAATGGAAAAGTCATTTAGCAAATTGGCATTGCCTGAGTCCTTCGTAGAGCACGACCGCCACTGCATTGGCGAGGTTATGGCTGCGGGCGTGCTGGTCTGGCATGGGTATGGTAAAGAGCTGGGTTTCGTAGCGCTGATAGAAATCAGCGGGCAGACCGTGCCCTTCATTGCCGAACACCATCCAGTCTCCGGGCTGGAATTGCAGCTGATAGATGCTGCGGCTGGTTTTGGTGCTGCAGAAAAGCATTCGTCCTGGCTGTGCCTGGTGCAGGAAATCTGCCCAGCTGTCATACACCGTCCAGTTCAGAAAAGGCCAGTAATCCAGTCCGGCCCGGCGCAAGTGCGCCTCGTCCAGCTGGAAGCCCAGGGGCCGGATCAGATGCAGCCTGGCATCGGTGCAGACACAGAGGCGGCCGATGGTTCCGGTGTTCTGGGGGATTTCCGGTGCGACCAGCACGATATTGAAGCACGTGGTCATTGGGTCAGCAACTATCCTTCCTGGCCTCTGCCCGTCGGCAATGCCTATTTGTTCTCGTTGACTGGTACCGGCACGAAAAAGCGGTAGCTGCTGCCCTGATTCCTGCTGGTGCGCTCGACATACAGGATCACCGTACTGTTCCTGGTCTGTTCCAGGGCCTCGGCGAACTCGGTGACTGACTTCACCGGCATGCGGTTCACCTCCAGGATCACATCGCCAGCCCGGACGCCGCCACTCTCGCCCTCGGCTGCCTCGGCCACTGCACCATCCGGCAGGACCTCCTGCACCACCACCCGGTCCTCCACCGCCCGCAGGCGCATCCCGAGTTTGTTGAGAATCCCGCCCGGACGGTCGAAGCGCCGGTTGCTGCTGGCCGCGGCCAAATCATTGCCACGCTGCCCGGCAATCACGGTAAAGGGCAGGTCTTTGCCATCACGTTTGACCACCAGGTCGATTTTGTCTCCTGGCTGGAACTTGGTGACCGCCAGCAGCAAATCATGGGGAGAAAAGACCTGCTGCCCGCCGACTTTCTGAATCACATCACCGTTTTTAAGACCGGCCTTCTCGGCTGCTTCGCCGGCAATGACCTCGCTGACCAGCACGCCGAAATCGGCCCCGAACTGTTTGCCGATTTCCGGGGTGAGCTCCTGCATGGCAATACCGATGAAGGGTCTGACCACTTCGCCATTCTTGACCAGGCTGTCGGCAACCTGGCGGACCAGATTGCTGGCGATGGCAAAGCCCAGACCGATGCTGCCCCGGGACATCCCGCCGGTGTAGATGAATTGATTGATGCCGATAATCTGCCCGCTGATGTTCAGCAGCGGGCCGCCGCTGTTGCCGGGATTGATCGAGGCATCGGTCTGGATGTAATTCTCGTAAGTGCTCATACCGGTGTCATAACGGCCTTTCTGGCTCACGCAACCGATGGTCACGGAATAGTCGAAATTAAAGGGGGCACCGATGGCGATGGTCCATTGCCCGACGCGAAGCTGATCCGAATCGGCAAAGGCCAGGAACGGAAAATCTTTTTTCTTGCCGCCGCCGAGTTGCAGCACAGCCAGGTCGGTCTCCTTGTCAATGCCGACCACCTTGACTGCATTCTGGTCCTTCTCGTTGTCATAGACAGTACCATCGGAGGTCTTCACTTCCAGGAAGGCGTGGTTGTCGATCACATGGTAATTGGTCACCAGATAGCCCTCAGCCGAAAAGAGCACCCCGCTACCTTTGCCGGCCGGGACCGGCTTGCGGCGCCCGCCGCGGGGGCCGTTCTGTTCCCGCCACTGATCCCGATAACGGGGGATGCCGAAGAAGCGGTAGAATTCTTCGGGCATATCCTGCATGGCCGGAGCCTCAGGGGCAGTCTGTTTGTTGGTAATCACCACCACCGCCGGCTTGGCATGATTGACGACCTCGGAAAATGCATTCTCGACCTGCTGGGCGACTTGCAAAGAAGCGGCATTGATGGGCGGTTGAGCCGACACCAGCAAAGGGAGGTGGAAAAAAGCCAACGCTGCAAAACCAAGTACCATAATTCTGTATCCAGTAGTCATTATCTTCTCCTGTCTCTGTTTGGTTTGAGTTGCGGCCCGCTCGGGACCGTGAAGTAATAGCTTTAAGACCAAAAGTCACGGGTTTAGTTCCAGTTTTTACGCCTCTGGCCCTCTTTCTGCCTGCGTCTGTCGACCGCCGGGGAAGGACCCGGCAGGCGTCCAGTGGCGACCGCAGCACTGCGTCGGAGCCAACCTGGGGGGGCAAGGAGGACAACTGCAGCCACAGGTCGGTTAGTGGACAACCCGCAGCCAGGCAATTTTCCCCCAGTACTTCAGGTTGCTGATTGCCATTGCCGCACTAAATTATGTCTCTGCCGCCAGAATCTTGCCAGTGCCGAGGAAAAAATACTTATAATGGAAAAAACATTCCTGAATTTTACCGCCCTGCAGCAGTGCTGGGATAACCTGAGCCGGTGCCAGCCCCTGGTTCACTGCATCACCAACTATGTGACCGTAAATGATGTGGCGAATATCCTGCTGGCCTGCAATGCCTCACCGATTATGAGCGCCGAACCCCGAGAGGTGGAAGAAATCGTGGCTCTGGCCCAGGGACTGCTGATCAATGTCGGTGTCCTCACCAGCGAAACCATTCCGGCGATGTTCCTGGCCGGCAAAAAGGCCAACGCCTTGGGAGTACCGGTGGTAATGGACCCGGTGGGAGCTGGAGCCACCAAGCTGCGGACCGACACTACCACGGAACTGCTGGATGAAGTGCGCTTTGCAGTCATCCGGGGGAACATCTCCGAAATAAAGGCCTTGGCCCTGGGGGGCAGCTCCACCCGCGGCGTTGACGCCGCTCTGGACGATGCGGTGACCAGCAACAACCTGAGCGCGGTCTGCTCCTTCGCCCGCGATTTCGCCCGCAGCTGCAACTCGGTAATCGTTATCACTGGCGCCATCGACCTAGTCACCGACGCACAGCAGACCTTCATCCTGCGCAATGGGCATCCGATGATGAGCCGCATCACCGGCAGCGGCTGTCAGCTGACCGCACTAATTGCCGCGCTGGTAGCCGCCAACCCCAGCCAGCCGCTGCTGGCGACCGCCGCCGCCGTTGCCGCCATGGGCATCGCAGGAGAACTGGCCTTCGACAAAAATCAGCAGTTCGGCGGCGGCAATTCCAGCTATCGCAACCATTTAATCGATGCCATCTTCAATTT